>CAZBXG010000013.1:5051-16445 GCA_964495925.1 uncultured Thiopseudomonas sp. | reverse complement strand
ACATGCTTACGCTCGTTGCCTGCTGCTCTGGCGGCAATCGCCATGCCCAGTGCAGCACTGATCGAAGTGCTGGAATGGCCAACACCAAAACAGTCATAGTCGCTTTCATCACGTTTGGGGAAAGCACTCAGTCCGCCCTTTTGGCGCATGCTGAGCATGCGGTCGCGACGACCAGTGAGGATTTTATGCGGATAGGCCTGATGGCCAACATCCCAAACCAGCCGGTCATCCGGCGTGTTGAAGACATAATGCAAAGCCACCGTCAGCTCAATCACACCCAGCCCGGCGGCAAAATGCCCACCGGTACGCCCCACGCTCCACAGCAGGTAGTGACGCAGTTCGTCCGCCAGCGCCCGCAGATCTTTTTCCGCCAGACCCCTCAGCTGCTCCGGGGCATCAATCTGGTCCAGCAGGGGTGTATCCGGGCGCTCTGCCGGTATTTCATCATAGATCTTGGGCATGGTGAACAAGCATTAAAAAGTCACAAAATGATAAGCCCGCAAGTTTACCTGATTTCCCGGTCAAATGCTGAATCTGGCAATGACAGGGTAAACCTGCCTGCCGTGGGCCTTAACAGCAGGCAGGACTCAACGTAAATACTCATCATCCAAACAGCGTTTTACACCCACCTTGTATGAGCAGTTTTAGCCGCGAACAGTGCAATACCAGCCACCCTGCTGAAGCCGTCTTACAGGTCGCGACTAATAGTCGCTCGTACAGTATGTAACGCAGAAGTTTCCACCGTACAGCAACAGCCACTAACGCCGCAAAATAATATCTGCAGCACGCTCCGGCATGGAGTACAGGTCGGCATCTTGCGCGTAATGCAAGGCGTTGCGTGACCAGGCCTGACGCTGCAGCGGATTTTGCAGCATTCCGCTTAGGGCATGATTCAGTGCTTTTTGGGTAAAGGGGCTTTCCAGCACCACACCTGCTTCTGCTTCGCCAATGTAATGGGCATAACCACAGATATCGGTGACCAGCACCGGCAAACCTGCCACCAGCGCCTCCAGCAGCACAGTACCTGTATTCTCGTTGTAAGCCGGATGAATCAGCAGGTCGGCACCCAATAAAAAGCGGGGAATATCATCCCGTCCCTTGAGGATCTCGACCTGCTTGCTCAACCCCAGCGCCTTGATCTGCACCAGAAACGGCTTGGGATCGTCCTGGCCAATTACCATCATCCGTACACGATGACGCAGCTTGTCTGGCAAAGCAGCCAAGGCCCTGAGGCTGCGGTCCAGCCCCTTGGTTTTAAAACCGGAGCCTATCTGCACAATCAGCAATTGATCCGTTGCCAACTTGAACTCGCGCCGAAAAATCGCACGTATTTCAGCGGCATTGGGCGGTGCCTTGCGGTCACGGCCAATACCCGGTGGCAACAGGTGAAAGCGGTGTTCCTGTGTGCCGTAATGCCGGACAAAAATCGGCTGCTGCAAGGCTGAAATCATCAGAATTTGTGTTTTCGACTCCGGCGCAAACACTGCTTTTTCATAGGCAGAAAAATGCCGGTAACGGCTGCTCAGGCGAGTCAGGATCGAACGCTGCGACTGCACCTTGTCTTCATAGCAAGCATCAGCGGCGTAATACACATCCAGTCCCGGCATTTTGTTGAAGCCCACCACCCGATTAACCGGGTATGCAGCAATATCCGCCTGCCACCAGTCCTGAAATCGCACATATTTATGGTGATTGAACAGCGCCTTGACCGGCACAATCCGCACGTCAAAGCCGTCGGGTATCTCGCCCTGCCAGCTCAGGGTGTAGACACGAATGCGGTGGCCACGCCGGCGGCACTCCAGCGCAATGCGTAAAAAATCACGCTGCAATCCACCGAACGGAAAATACTTGTAGAGAACAAATGCCAGTTGCATGCCTTACTCCGCTGCTGTTGCAGCCAATAGCCCATCCAGTGCGGCCATCACCTGTGGCGGTTCCAGACTGTCAAAACAGGGTTGTTGTTTGTCCCCTTTACCTGCATAAGGCCCGGTGGCACACAGATGCACCTGACCACGGCCATAAGCACCAACCTTACTGGGCAAGGTTGGTCCGTACAGCGATACACAGGGCGTATCCAGTGCAGCAGCCAAATGCCCCAGCCCGGTATCCACCGCAACACAGGCCCTGGCACCTGCCAGCCAGCTGGCTACTTCGGCAATTTTCAGTTTTGGCAATACTTCGACACCGGGCAAACCGGCAGCAATCCGCTGTGCTCGCGCTTGCTCCTCAGCGTTGCCCCAAGGCAAGCGCACTGGAATTCCTTGCTCGCTATAATGTTCGGCCAATGCACGCCAGCTGGCTTCCGGCCAGTGCTTGCTGGCCCAGGTGGTACCATGTAAAAACATCAGCCAGGGCTGCTCTGGCGGATTGTCCAGCTGGGCAGCCAGCGTCTTGCGATCCAGCCCGTATACGCTGGTACTGGCAGGTACTTTATAACCCAGTGCTTGTGCAAACAGGCTACGCATCCGCTCCACTGCATGCTGCTCGGGTGCAACCGGATAACCATGATCATAAAAACGGCTGGCTAGCGGCTCGCGTGCGCTCTGTTTATCAAGCCCGACCACCGGAGCCTGCACACCACGGGTCAGCCAGGCGCTTTTCAGCAAGCCCTGGGCATCCAGTACCAGATCATACTGTTGCTGCTGCAAACGCTGTTTAAAACGGCGGTATTCACCCGAACGCCATGTCCGCCACAGATTCTTGCGCCAGCGGCGAATCGCCACCGGAATAATGCTGTCAACTGCCGGATGCCAGGCTGGAATATCGGTGAATCCTTCCTCCACCACCCAGTCAAAGCGGATGCCGGGAATCGCCTGTTGTGCATCGGTCAAAGCAGGCAGCGTATGAATTACATCGCCCATGGACGAAGTTTTAATCAGCAGGACGCGCATTCACTCCTGCTCCTGCAATGCCAGCGGAATGCCAACCAGGTCATCCAGCGCATCCAGCACCTGTTGTGGCTGTAGCAGGCGCAAACAATCGTAATGACCAAAACGGCAGGTGCGGTCAAAACAGGGACTGCACTCAATGCCGGTACGCACGATGGCCACTTGCTCGGCCAGCGGCGGGGTGAACTCGGGCGAAGTCGAGCCATAGACCGCTACCAGCGGCACTGACAATGCGGCGGCGACGTGCATCAGGCCGGAGTCGTTGCTCACCGCCGCAGTGGCGCATGACATCAAATCAATCGCCTGTGCCATGCTGGTCTCACCTGCCAGATTGGTGACCTCTTCACGCAAGCCGGGAATCAGTGCCTGGCGGATTTCCTCACCACCGGGCCGGTCTTTGGCGGAACCAAAAATCCATACCTGCCAGCCCTGACGCACTTTTTGCTCGGCCAGCACGGCATAATGTGCTGCCGGCCAGCGTTTGGCCTCACCAAATTCGGCTCCTGGACAAAGCGCCAACACAGGTTGCTCGGTATTCAGGCTGAATGCTGCCAGTGCTTCGTCACGGCTACTGTCCTGCACTTCCAGATGCGGACGTGGATAAGGTTTGGGCAGCTCGACATCTTTGTCATAGGCCAGTGCCATAAAGCGCTCAATCATCAGCGGATAACGCTGTTTGTCGAGAATGCGGATGTCGTTGAGCAGGCCGTAGCGCATTTCGCCCTTCCAGCCGGTACGTTTTGGAATGCCAGCAAAAAACGGGGTCAGTGCCGACTTGAGCGAGTTGGGCAACAAAATGGCCTGGTCGTACTGGCCTTTCAGCTCCTTGCCAATCTTGCGGCGGGTAGCCAGATCAAACACCCCATGCCCCAGCGGAAAGCCCAGTGCCTGACGCACTTCCGGCATGCGCTCCAGCAGAGGGCGGCTCCAGTCGGGAGCCAACACGTCGATATTGCAGCCAGGGTGCTGCTGTTTCAGGCAGGCAAACAGCGTTTGCGCCATCACCATGTCACCCACCCAGCTTGGCCCCACCACAAGTATATTCATCAACCTGTTTACCCGTTACAGCGAAATATTGCGGTTATCTTACACCAGGTTGATGGTGGCAAATAGGCTTGCCACCAGCGATGAACTGCTCAAGCAGCAACTCAGCTTTCTTCTTCCACCTTGAACCAGGCTGCATACAGTGCCGGCAGGAACAATAACGTCAGTGCTGTTGCCACCACCAGCCCGCCCATGATGGCTACCGCCATCGGCCCAAAAAACACGCTGCGCGACAATGGAATCATCGCCAGCACCGCTGCCATGGCCGTCAGCACAATCGGACGAAAACGCCGCACGGTAGCATCTATAACCGCCTGCCATGGCGTGTGACCGGCACTGATATCGGTTTCGATCTGGTCCACCAGAATGACCGAGTTACGCATGATCATGCCCGACAGGGCAATGGTGCCAAGCATGGCGATAAAGCCGAAGGGCTTGTTGAACAACAGCAAAAACAGCGTGACGCCAATCATGCCCAGCGGCGCAGTCAACAACACCATGAACATGCGCGAAAAGCTGCGTAACTGAATCATCAGCAAACTCATCACCACCAGCACAAACAACGGCATGCCCGCCGCCACCGACTTGCTGCCGCGTTCGGAGTCCTCCACCGTGCCGCCGACTTCCAGCAGATAACCGCTGGGCAAGTCCTGTTTGATACGCTCCAGTTGCGGCAGGATTTGCCCGGTCAGATCCACGGCCTGCTGCTTGCCGTACACATCCGCCCGTACCGTGACAGTAAGCAGACGGTTACGGTGCCAGATAATGCCTTCTTCAAAACCGTATTCCAGCTCGGCCACTTGCGACAACGGGACATGAGCCCCCAAAGCCGTCGGGATGGACAGCTGCGCCAGATTACCCAGCTGCTCACGATCTTCTGTCGAACCACGCAGCAGAATTTCAATCAGTTCGTTGTCTTCACGGTAATGGCTGACCGGAGTACCGGATAACGCACCCTGTAAAAAGCGGGCGGCCTCAGCGCTGCTTACACCCAGCGCACGGGCACGGTCCTGGTCAATATTCAGTCGCACCACCTTGCTCGGTTCTTCCCAGTCCAGATGCACATTGCTCAGTGCAGGGTTTTGTCGCATCACTGCCGCCACTGCACGGGCATGCTGGCGCACCACATCAATATGCTCGCCCGAGATACGAAACTGCACCGGATAACCCACCGGCGGGCCGTTTTCCAGCCGAACCACCCGGCCACGCAAACTGGCATAGTCTTCATGCAGCAACTTGATCAGCCAGCTGCGAATGGCTTCCCTTGCCTCCAGGTCTTCGGTCAGCAGCACAAACTGGGCAAAACTGGTGGCCGGCAACTGCTGATCGAGCGGTAAATAGAAACGTGGCGAGCCAGTGCCAACATAGGCGACATAATTGACCAGCCCATCCTGCTTGGCCAACTCTGCCTCCAGTCGCTCGACCTGCTCCTGCGTAGCCTTGAGCGAGCTGCCTTCGGCCAGTTTCAGGTCAATCAGCAATTCTGGCCGGTTGGAGTCAGGGAAAAACTGCTTCGGCACCAGACCAAAACCAGCCAGCGACACGGCAAACGCCACAACAGTCAGTGCAATCACCCACCAGCGGTGGCTCACACACCAGGTAATCACCGCCCTGACCCGCTGATAAAACGGCGTGCCATAAGGATCATGCTCACCTTTCAGGCTTCCGTGTTTTTCCGCTTTGATCTTGCCCAGGTCCGGCAACAGCTTGTCACCCAGATAAGGCACAAACAATACAGCGGCAAACCAGGACACAATCAAGGCGATGGTTACCACCTCAAAAATCGAGCGGGCATATTCACCGACGCTGGATTGCGCGGTCGCAATTGGCAAGAATCCAGCCGCAGTAATCAGGGTGCCGGTCAGCATCGGGAAAGCGGTGCTGGTCCAGGCAAAACTGGCTGCGCGCAGGCGGTTCCAGCCCTGCTCCATTTTGATCGCCATCATTTCAACTGCGATGATGGCGTCATCCACCATCAGCGCCAGCGCCAGCACCAATGCGCCCAGCGAAATCCGGTGCAGACCGATGCCAAAGTAATTCATTAGGGTGAAAGTCAGCGCCAGTACCAGAGGAATTGACAAAGCCACGACCAGCCCGGTGCGCACGCCCAGTGAAAAGAAACTGACCAGCAATACAATCACCAGTGCTTCGACCAGCACCTGAACGAATTCGCCAACACCCTGCTTGACCGCACCCGGCTGATCCGAAACCTTGTGCAGACTCATACCCAGCGGCAACTCGTTTTGTAGCCGCGCAAAGGTTTCTTCCAGCGCGCGCCCCAGAACCAGAATATCGCCACCCGGCTTCATCGACACGGCAATGCCCAGCGCATTTTCACCCATAAAGCGCATGCGCGGTGCCGCCGGATCATTGAAGCCACGATGCACTTCGGCCACATCACCCAGTCGCAAAGTACGCTCACCAATGCGAATCGGAAACTCGCGAATCTCGCGCACGGACTCAAAGCGTCCACTGATACGCAATTGAATACGGTCGCTGACCGTTTCATAAAAGCCGGTACCGGCAATCGCATTCTGTGCATCCAGCGCCTGCTGCACCTGTTGTAACGACACACCCAGGCTGGCCAGTCGCGCATTGGCGATTTCAATCCAGATTTTTTCTTCCTGCAGGCCAACCAGCTCAACCTTGCCCACGTCCTTGACCCGCTGCAGTTCCAGCTGTAAACGCTCCGCATAATCCTTCAGCAGCGCATAGTCATAACCCGCACCTGTCAGTGCATAGATATTACCGAAGGTGATGCCAAACTCGTCATTAAAGAACGGACCTTGCGCCTCACGCGGTAAAGTGTGACGAATGTCGCTGACCTTCTTGCGTATCTGATACCAAAGCTCGGGAATATCTTTGGAGCGCATGCTGTCACGCGCAGCAAAAATCACCTGTGACTGACCAGGCCGGGAAAACGAAGTAATGCGCTCATACTCGCCGGTTTCCATCAGCTTCTTTTCAATTCGTTCGGTGATCTGGCGCGAGACTTCCTGTGCAGTTGCGCCCGGCCAGCGGGTATCAATCACCATGGCCTTGAAGGTAAAAGGCGGGTCTTCACTCTGGCCCAGCTTCCCGTACGACAGGGTGCCTGCCAGCATCACCACCAGCATGACAAACAGCACCAATGGACGGTTGTTCAGCGCCCAGGCAGACAGGTTGAACTGCATGACTATTCTCCGCTGCCGATGGCTAACGGGCGGTTATCCTGATCCAGCGCACGCACTGCCTGGCCTTCCTGCAACAGATGCACACCAGCCACCACCAGCCAGTCATTTGCTTGTACGCCCTGATCAACCAGTACATGCCTGTCATCGTAACTGCGTGCATGTACCGGCAGCTTTTGCACCGTACCGTTACGCTGGTCGAAACGCCAGACGAACGCCTGTTGCTGTTCACCTGTCACTGCCGACAAGGGCACAAACCATGCTTGTGTGCTCTGTCCGCCGATGTACACTCGCGCGCTTTGGCCCAGTTCGGCAGCAGCCTCACCCAAACTGACCCGGGCATTATAGGTACGCGAACGCGGATCAGCGGCCTGTTCCAGCTCACGAATCGTCCCGGACAAGCGCACATCCGGCTGGTTCAGCAAGGCAACCTGCACAGGTTGGCCAATGGCAAACCCGACATACGCCTGCTCGGGAATGCTGAATTCAACCTCGCGCGGCCCGTCGGCCGCCAGCACAAAGACTGACTGCCCAGCCGCCACCACCTGCCCTGCCTCAGCACGAGTCTGGGCAATAATGCCATCTTCCGGCGCAAGCAGCTGGCTGTAATGCAACTGGTTCTTGGCATTTTCCAGCGCAGCGCCTGCCTGAGTCAGGCGTGCTCGTGCACTCTTTTCACGGGTATGCAGGCTGTCGAGCTGTGATTCACTCAGCAAATTGCGCTCATACAGCTTTTGGTAACGCTGCAGCTCGTCACGAGCCAGCGTCAATCCGGCTTGCGCGTCCTGCTGCTGGGCCTGCATGGCCTGCACTTGCAACTGCAAGTCGGCCGGATCCAGCTCGGCCAACACATCACCGGCCTTGACCTGCTGCCCGTTCTGCACCTTACGTTCAATGATTTTGCCACTGACCCGAAAGGCCAGCTCTGGCTGAAAGCGCGCCCGCACTTCCCCCGGATACATGCCAGCCCCTTCATGTGCTGGCAGCGGCTGCGCGACCAATACAGGCCTGGGCAACAGCTCTTGCCCCTCCGGTTGCTCACAACCTGCCAAGACCAATGCACAGAGCAAACCTGCCCAGCCCAAAAAACCTTTACCCGTCATGGAAGACACCCTGCTGTTTGATCATGCGTGATCTAGTTTTTATTAATGCAAATGAGCATACCCCAGCCATTACACAACAGGTATCTTTTTTGCCGCATGCCGGTTGCCTGCCGGCATGGCCCGTACTGCACAACGGGCTCTTCGCGACCCAATGTCGCAGCCAAACTACCACCGCACCGGTTAACCAGCTGCCACATGACTTCAAACCCCTCGGGCTGGTATCCTTGCGCCCTGTTTTATCTTGTGGCTATTTCACCATGTTAGAGCGCCTTTTTCAGTTAAAAGCCCATCACACCACCGTCCGCACGGAAATTCTGGCCGGTGTCACCACTTTTCTGACCATGGCCTACATTCTGTTCGTCAATCCGCCGATGCTGGCCGAAACAGGCATGGACCTGGGTGCGGTATTTGTCGCCACCTGCCTGGCCGGTGTGATTGGCTCGCTGATTATGGGTTTATTGGCCAACTACCCCATTGCCCTGGCTCCGGGCATGGGTCTGAACGCCTTTTTCACCTACACCGTAGTACTGACCATGGGCTACACCTGGCAGGTGGCGCTCGGCGCTGTCTTTCTGTCCGGGCTGATCTTCTTTGCCATGTCGCTGTTTAAAATCCGCGAGTGGATCATCAACAGTATTCCCATGCCACTGCGTTCGGCCATCAGCGCCGGAATTGGGCTGTTTCTTGCACTAATTGCACTGAAAAATGCCGGTATCGTGGTTGCCCACCCGGCCACACTGGTAGGCCTGGGTGATCTGTCCCAGCCCGGCCCTGTTCTGGCGGTATTGGGCTTTTTTCTGATCGTGGCACTGTCCTACCGGCAAGTAACCGGCGCTGTGATGATCGGTATTTTGCTGATTACCGGCCTGTCGATTGGTCTGGGCCTGAGTTCTCTGGACGGTATCGTCAGCATGCCACCCAGCCTGATGCCGACGCTGATGCAACTGGATATCGCCGGTGCGCTCGATGTGGGACTGGTCAGCGTAATTTTTGCCTTTCTGTTTGTCGATCTGTTTGACACTTCCGGCACATTGATCGGTGTGGCGCAACGGGCCGGTCTGGTCGACAACAAAGGCCAGATGCCGAAACTCGGCAAGGCACTGCTGGCCGACAGTACAGCCACCATGGCCGGCGCCTGCATGGGGACCTCGACCACTACCAGCTTTGTCGAGTCCGCGGCAGGTGTTGCCGCTGGTGGCCGAACCGGCCTGACCGCCTGTGTGGTTGCCGCACTGTTTTTGTTAAGTCTGTTTTTCGCCCCACTGGCGGCAGCAATCCCTGCTTACGCCACGGCCCCGGCGCTGTTTTTTGTTGCGGTATTGATGACAGAAGGGCTCGCCAAAATTGACTGGCAAGACTTGACCGTATCTGCGCCGGTTGTGGTTGCAGCCCTGACCATGCCGCTGACATTTTCAATTGCCAACGGCATTGCCTTCGGCTTTATCAGCTGGACAGTCATCAAACTGCTCAGTGGCCGCTATCGCGACATCAACACTGCCCTATGGATTCTGTCCATTTTGTTTGTCATCAAGCTTGGCTTTTTCCCGTAACCCTGGGTTGTACGCATGACTGATTATTCTCCCGCCGCCTACCAGCAACAACTGACTGTTAAGCAGCAGCGCCTGCAAGAATTGCTGGCACCCTTTTCTGCGCCCGAACCTGACGTCTTTGCTTCCGAACCCCAACATTTCCGCCTGCGTGCTGAGTTCCGTATCTGGTTTGAAAACGGCTTTGGCCACTACGCCATGTTCAATCCCGGCAACAAGCGCAGCCCGATCCTGATGGAACAGCTGCCGATTGCCAGCAAACTGATCAATCAGCTGATGCCGCAACTGCAAGCGGCCTGGCATGCCGAGCCCGAGCTGTCACGCCGTCTGTTTCAGGTCGAGTTTCTCACCACATTGTCGGGCGAGGCCATGGTTACCCTGTGCTATCACCGCCCGCTGGATGAAGCCTGGCAAGCAGCTGGAGAGCAACTGGCACAACAGTTGGGCATCGAGTTGATTGGCCGTTCACGCGGACAACGCCTGGTTCTGGGCCGTGACCATGTCACTGAGCGATTGAGCATCGCCGGGCGCGAATACAGTTATCGCCAGCCGGAAGGCGCTTTCACCCAGCCCAATGGTGGCGTCAACCAGCACATGCTGAACTGGGCTTACGATGCTCTGGGCCAGCGTGATGACGACTTACTGGAACTGTATTGCGGTAACGGCAATTTTACCCTGCCGCTGTCCACCCGCGTGCGTAAAGTGCTAGCCACTGAAATCAGCAAAGCCTCGGTCAATGCCGCTCTGGCCAATCTTGCCGACAACAACATCAGCAATATTGAACTGATACGCCTGTCTGCTGAAGAGCTGACCCAGGCTCTAAACGGCATACGCGAGTTTCGTCGCCTGGCGCACACCGCACTGGATGAGTATAACTTTGGTACGGTGTTCGTCGATCCGCCCCGCGCCGGCATGGATCCGGACACCTGCGAGCTGGTCCGCCGGTTTGACCGTATTCTGTATATTTCCTGCAATCCGGAGACTCTGGCCAACAACATCCGCCAGCTCAGCGATACCCACCGCGTAACGCGCAGTGCCCTGTTTGACCAGTTTCCATGGACCAAGCATATCGAAGCGGGAGTGCTGCTGGAGCGTCGTTAAATACGGCTCCAGAGCAATATACGGAAAATTAATGCAACTGCGGTGCCGACTGTTCAGGGCAGGCTCATCAGGCCTGTAAGCTAAATTGCGAACCGGCACCCAGCCCTGCGGCAATAGTCTGATACTGCTGGACGGCTGCCTGTTGTTTCTGCTGTCCAATGTCGACAGTAGCAGTTACTCCTCCTGCAGCTTCACTTCCTTCTTCCTCGTCTGCGGTGGCCAGTTCAGCGCGGGCTTTGGCTTCCATTTGTGAAGCTTTGGCAGCAACAGAGCGATCCTGTCCGGACGGTTCTGCCGGAGCCTGCGCTGCTGCCCTGATTATTTGGGCCTTGCGAATGGTTTCTTCCGGGTTGCTGCCAGCAGAAGTATCAATCTGGACTTCACCGCCAATGGCATAGTTGGCCCCGTCCGGTCCACGCTGATAAGTAAAAGAAGCACCAGAAGTAGCCAGACTACCGGCAGCAGCCAGATGTGCCAGCTCGTGAGCGCGCACTTCACGATCACGGGCCTTGAGCTTTTCCAGCTGCTGACTTTCTTCAGC
>CAZBXG010000013.1:0-4951 GCA_964495925.1 uncultured Thiopseudomonas sp. | reverse complement strand
GACGGTGTAAAGGCATAGCTGACAGATGAAACATTCATGCTGATACCCTCCTCGCTGACATCATGTTATTCACGGCTTCACAAGACGAAAGCGTACTGCCTGCCGTCTAGCAACCCTATTTGCAATCTTACCTGAGCACCCATGGCTTTTACACTTATGCTTCCAGCAGTGCCGACAATTCATCCAGAATATTCTGCGCCGAGTGATAGTCAAGCGGCAGCGGGCGGTAGACCTGCCCTGTTTGCAGTACCAGACTGGGAAAACCATTGATCGGCATGCTGTGCGCCAGCTGCATTTGCTGCTGGAGCGTCTCTCGGATTTCAGTACTGTTCAAATCAGCAGCAAAGCGTTCGCCATCCAGTCCCAGTTCGACTGCCAGTTGTACCAGAACCTCATCGTCCGACGGGTTCAGCGCCCGCAAGTAATAAGCCTGCTGAATGGCACTAATCATGGTTTGCTCCTGCTGCTGGCGGGCCGCTGCCAACACCGCGCGACATGCAGGCCAGGTAGAGCGGCGGGGCTGGCAGCGGGTCCAGAAGTCAAAATTGAACTCGGTACCCGGAATATGCTGCTGAATCCTGCGCCAAATGCCTTGCAGGGTTATCTGCATCTCTTGTGGCATGGGCTGGTCACTGTCCGCTGCCAGACCGCCCAGCAGATATTTCACCTGCACGGGGCTGTCAGTCAGTCGCTCGCGTACTTCCTGCCATACCGGCGCAAAACCCCAGCACCAGCTGCACATGGGATCATGAACGTAATATAGGGTTGCTTGCTGGCTGGTCATGGACTCCACCTCGAAATCAAAACAGTTGCTGCTATCCTGCCGTTTCTGTACTCGTTTGCCAATTGTGACGCCCCGATACCCGCTGACAGAGATAACAGGCACAAAAAAGCCCGGATTAAATCCGGGCTTTTGAGTTACCAGTCAGGCATCAGGCACGGCTGGCGCGCTTGCGGTCGCTTTCGGTCAAGAGTTTCTTGCGCAGGCGAATGGACACAGGAGTCACTTCTACCAGCTCGTCATCCTCGATGAACTCCAGCGCCTGCTCCAGGGTAAAGCGGATGGGCGGTACCAAAGCAATGGTTTCGTCCTTGCCGGAAGCACGCATGTTATCCAGTTTCTTGGCCTTGGTCGGGTTAATCACCAGATCGTTATCGCGGGCATGAATACCGGCCAGCTGACCTTCGTAAATTTCGTCGCCAGGTGCGAGGAACAGCTTGCCGCGATCCTGCAGGGTCTCCAGCGAGTAGCTCAGTGCCTTGCCGCTGGCCATGGACACCAGTACACCGTTCAAACGGCTGGTCATCTCACCACTCTTGACCGGACCATAGTGACTGAAGGTGCTGGTCAGAATACCTGTACCTGATGTAATGGTCATGAACTGGTTACGAAAACCGATCAGGCCACGCGCCGGGATCTCGTACTCCAGACGAATACGGCCTTTGCCATCTGGTACCATGTCTTTCAGCTCGCCCTTACGCAGGCCAATCTGCTCCATGATCGGGCCCTGATGATCCTCTTCAATATCGAAAATCACGAACTCGAATGGCTCTTCTTTAACGCCATTTTCTTCCTTGATGATCACTTCAGGACGGGAAATAGCCAGCTCGAAGCCTTCACGACGCATGGTTTCAATCAGCACCGACAGGTGTAGCTCGCCACGACCGGAAACTTTAAACTTGTCCGGGTCACCGGTTTCTTCAACGCGCAGTGCTACGTTGTGCAGCAGTTCTTTCTCCAGACGCTCCTTCAGGTTACGGCTGGTCACGTACTTGCCCTCTTTTCCGGCAAACGGCGAGTCGTTGACCTGGAAGGTCATGCTGACAGTCGGCTCGTCAACGGTCAGGGGTGGCAGCGCTTCCACATTTTGCTGGTCGCACAGGGTGTCGGAAATGAACAAAGGCTCAAAACCGCTGATGCAAACAATATCACCGGCCTGAGCTTCTTCCACCTCGACGCGCTGTAAACCGTGGTGGCCCATCACTTTCAAAATGCGGCCATTGCGCTTCTTGCCATCCGTGCCAATAGCGGTTACCGGGCTGTTGGTTTTGATCTTGCCACGGGTAATGCGGCCAATTCCGATCACGCCCAGGAAGTTGTTGTAGTCCAGTGCGGAAATTTGCATCTGGAACGGACCATCCACATCCACCTTGGGCGGCTGAACAAAATCAACCACTGCCTGAAACAGCGGGTCCATATTTTCTGCCATTTCGGCCGGATCCATACCCGCAATACCGTTCAGCGCGCTGGTATAAACAATCGGGAAATCCAGCTGTTCGTCGGTCGCGCCGAGGTTATCAAACAGGTCAAAAATCTGGTCGATCACCCAGTCTGGACGTGCGCCCGGGCGGTCGATCTTGTTAACCACCACAATCGGGTTCAGGCCTGCCTGGAATGCTTTCTGGGTGACAAAGCGGGTTTGTGGCATCGGGCCGTCGATTGAATCGACCACCAGCAGCACACAGTCAACCATGCTCATGACGCGCTCTACTTCACCACCGAAGTCGGCGTGGCCGGGGGTGTCAACGATGTTGATCGCATAGTCATTCCACTTGATGGCGGTGTTTTTTGCCAGAATGGTAATGCCACGCTCTTTTTCCTGATCGTTGGAATCCATGACACGGTCGGATTCCAGTTCTTTACGGTCCAGGGTGCCGGACGCACGCAACAGGGCGTCAACCAGGGTGGTTTTACCGTGGTCAACGTGGGCGATAATCGCGATGTTTCTTAATTTCTCAATCACTGTAGTTTTCTCGGTTAGTCATTAATGTATTTTGCAAACGGTCCGGCATAACAGTTGTCGCCTTGAATCACCGCAAAAATCTTTTTCAGGAGCAGTTGTTCACCCAAAGCGGCAAACTTCAGCCACCCGCCTTCAGGGGCGATACACCCGCACATTGCTGTGGCCTTCATGCAGCAAGTGGTGGCAGTGCAGCCTGCTCATCACGCCTTTGTCACAATACAGCAAGTACTGGCGGTTACTGTCCAGCTCTTTGAACTTGCTGTTTACCGCATAAAACGGCAGCTGGATTTGCTCAATCTCACCCAGCTCCAGCGGCTGCTCTTCAGCTTCATCCGGATGGCGGATATCAATTACCACCTGTCCCGGCAAGGCCTGATCAACCATTTCCACCTGTACATCTTCGCTGAGTTCTTCCAGCAGTTTGTCGACGGTAACAAAACGCGCCCGCTTGACAGCCTGCTGCAGCAGCCCGGAGTTCAAGCGTGTTTCTTCATGCTCGATCCGGCCCAGCCTTGCCTTGGTCGTCGGGTTGACCGAAATTACCCCGCAATATTCGGGCATGTGTTTGGCAAACTCGGCAGTGCCAATCGCTTCCGCAGTATTGATAATATCCTGCTTATGCGCGGCAACCAGTGGACGCAACACCAGTTTGCTGGTGGCTTTATCAATGACCGACAGATTGGTCAGTGTCTGGCTGGACACCTGGGAAATAGCCTCGCCAGTCGCCAGAGTCTCAATTTGCAGACCATCAGCAACCTGCTCCGCCGCACGCAGCATCTGGCGTTTCAACACCACACCCATCTGGCTGTTATCGACGTTGGCCAAAATATCGGCCAGTACTTCCTCAAAGGGAACACTGACAAACAAAACGCGGTGCGAACGGCCAAATTTCTCCCACAAATAGTGGGCCACTTCCATCACGCCCAGCTCGTGGGCACGACCACCCAAATTAAAGAAGCAAAAATGACTGAGCAAACCACGACGCATCAGCTGATAGGCTGCCACGGTCGAGTCAAAACCACCGGACATCAGCACCAAAGCCTGCTCGATTGACCCCAGCGGATAACCGCCCAGGCCTTCCTGACGGTTAAACTCGACCAGCAAACGCTGATGGCGAATTTCCAGTCGCACCTCAACCTCTGGCTTGCTCAGTTTAATCCCGGCAGCAGCGCATTGACGCCGCAACAGGCTGCCGACTTCACGCTCTACATCCATCGAGGTGAACTCGTGCTTGCCCACCCGCTTACAGCGCACGGCAAAGGTCTTGCCCTGCAGCAGAGGCGCATAGTGCGCGGCACAGCAGTCAGTAATTTCCTGCATGCTGGATGGCAAGTCAAAATCCAGCACCTGATAAAAGTGGGCGATGCCCGGCAAATTACGCAAACGCTCAATCATCTGCTGTTGCAGCGCCGGATCAGTCAGACTGGTAGTAATGTCTATATTGTCCCATTCGCCGGCAGTGCGGATCTCGGGGTCAAGATCTTTCAATACGTTACGGATATTACGCCCCAGCTGCAAAATGAACTGACGGCGTACCGGACGGCTTTTGATGGTAATTTCGGCGAAAGGTTTAACAAAGAGCTTCATGGGGCTGGACAGAACCGGATCTTGACAAGCAAAAAAGAGGCCGGATTATAGCAAATTACGCTCGCCTTGGCGATATTTGCGCGTTCCTGTGCATCAAACCTGCAATAAAAAAGTTACCGGCCCGTCATTGGTCAGGCTGACTTGCATATCAGCACCAAAACGCCCTGCCGCGACCTGCGGCCAAACCGCCTGTGCCATGCCAACAAAACGCTCAAACAGTTGCTCCGCCAGCTCCGGTGCGGCAGCGGTAGAAAAGCCCGGACGCAGGCCGCTGCGAGTGTCTGCCGCCAGCGTAAACTGGGACACCAGCAACAGGCCGCCGTTTATGTCTTTCAGAGAGCAATTCATACGCCCTTCCGCATCGGTAAAAATACGGTAGTTGAGCAGTTTGTTGAGCATTTTTTCCAGCTGTGCCGGCCCATCTTCAGGCTCCAGCCCAACCAGCGCCAATATCCCCTGACCAATTTCACCAACAGCTTCGCCAGCCACTTCAACCTTGGCTGTCGACACCCGTTGAATCAAAACTTTCATAATTCAATCCTGTCAGTGCTGTTACCGACCCGCATCAGTAGCCGGCCCAAAAACAAACACCCGGCAAAAGCCAGGTGTTTGTAGTGTTC
>CAZBXG010000012.1:0-33453 GCA_964495925.1 uncultured Thiopseudomonas sp. | reverse complement strand
CGCAGTGGTAGTTCAGTTGGTTAGAATACCGGCCTGTCACGCCGGGGGTCGCGGGTTCGAGTCCCGTCCACTGCGCCATATAAAAAGCCCCTAGCTTTCAGAAGCTAGGGGCTTTTTTGTTTTGAATGTCTTTCTGGGTAAGCTTTGCCGGATCCGACCGGAATTCTCTGATAGGGCAGATGGTGTCTTGCTCTGGTTGTGAGTATGGTAATGCGGCATGCATATGCAAAGCTGTTGATTTAAAGCGGATTCGTTTCATGGTTGTATGAGTTTTAGGGCTGGCCGGCTGGGAGTGAATGATCAGGGTGGTCTGGTTGTATGCTCGGGGCGGTGGGCTGGCTTTGGTGGTTGTATGAATGGTTTTTTAAAATGTTGTGAGTTATTTGGCCTCTGTAATTCCCGCTTTTGGCATCCTGAAACTGTTTGATATGGCAATGTAATTGCGGGAAGGTTGTTTTGTAACGATATGTTTTCAAAGTAATGTGACTGGCTAGTCCGTATCCGACTTTTTGGTGTGCTGTTTGATATTGATAGCTGGCTCTGCGTCGGATAGGCGCTTGGTTGTTGCTATAGTTGCAGGTGTGAGGTGGATGGTATTCTGGCCAGCGAGCTAAAGGGGGGCGATAGATATGGGCGTCAGTGTGTTCTGGTATGACTTTGAGACCACTGGTATTCAGCCTGGTTGTGACCGTGTTGTACAGGTGGCAGGTATGCGCACGGATGAAGAGCTGAATCCTGTTGGTGAGCCATTAAATATGTACTGTCGGCTCAGTGATGATATTTTGCCACATCCTAAGGCCTGTCTGGTTACCGGTATCGGGCCGAAAATACTACAGGACCAGGGTGTTTCTGAAGCCGAGTTTATTGCACGTTTGCAGCAAGAGATGTTGCAGCCGCAAACTTGTACCGCTGGTTATAATAATTTGCGCTTTGATGATGAATTCACGCGTTATACGCTATATCGTAATTTTCATGATCCTTATGCGCGGGAATGGCAGGGTGGCAACAGCCGTTGGGATATTCTGGATGCCTTGCGTTGTGCCTGGGCATTGGTGCCGGGCGGGATTGAGTGGCCGGAAAATGATGAAGGGCACACCAGTTTTCGGCTTGAGTTGCTGACGGCTGCCAATGGGATTGAGCATGGGCAGGCGCATGACGCGCTGGCTGATGTGCGGGCTACGATTGCCATGGCCAGGCTGTTGCGTACGGCGCAACCGGCTTTGTATGCACACTTGTACCGGATGCGTGACAAAAACCTGGTGCATCAGGCATTGCGTATAGGCAAGCCGGTCGTGCATGTGTCTGGCAAATACGGTTGGCAGCGTCGTTATTTGTCGGTCGTGATGCCGGTCATGTCCGATCCGGTGAATAAGAACGCTTATGTTGTTTGTGACCTGCTGGCTGATGTGAGCCCGCTGCTGGAGCTGGATGCTGCTGCAATCAGGCAGCGACTGTATGCAAAGCGTGAGCAGTTGGCAGCCGGTGAGCTGCCGGTGCCGCTTAAAAAAATCCACGCAAATAAGTGTCCGGCGCTGATGGGGATGGGAAGTCTCTCTGCAGAAAACCAGCCATGGTTAGCAATTGATGATGAATTGTGGCGCAGGAATGGACGCTTGTTGTTCGATAATTTGTCGCTGGTTCAGGGGAAGTTGCAGGAAGTATTCAGTAATGAGCAGTTTCCCGAGCGGCCTGATCCGGAGCAGCAATTGTATGGTGGCTTTCTGGGTAACCGGGACAGGGATTTGTGCCGGCGGGTGGTTGCCGGCGATGCGTCAGCCTTGGCGAACGAGCCTTGGCCATTTGATGATCAGCGTCTGCCAGAGCTGTTGTTCAGATACAGGGCGCGTAATTACCCGGAAAGCTTGTCACAGCAGGAGCAGCAGCGGTGGCATTTGTTCTGTCAAAAACGTTTGCGGGACGAGAATGCCGGTGCTCCGTTGACGCTGGCCGGATTTGCACAGGCCTGTGCGGAGTTGTCAGAGCGGGAGCAGCAAAGTGAGGTAATCGTTCAGTGGCAAGCTTATGTGGCGGAGTTGGCGCTGCGCTACAGAAATTTGAATTGAGGCTGTGTTATTGGTGAAAAGGAAGGCAATAAAAAACGGGAGTAGCCGATAAGCTGCTCCCGTTCTGGATGAGCCCCGGGTTACAGGGTGACAGCCCAGCTTTCTACGGTGTCACTGCCCCACTGCTGCTTCCACTCTTTCAGTTCTTTGTGGTTGCCGCCTTTGGTTTCGATCACGCCGCCGGTGTGCGGGTTGCTGTAACGCTTGGTGCGGCGTTCGCGACGGGTGGTGCGGGCTGCCGGGGTGTTGGTCGTTTGCGGATCCAGAATGGCGTTGATGTCGCGCAGTGACTTGTTGTATTTGGACATCAGGGCGCGCAGGCTCCCTTCGAACTCCATTTCTTTTTGCAGTTCAGGATCGTTGGATAGGGCTTCGAGTTGTTGCTTCAGTTCTTCAATGGCTTTCTTGGTGTTGTGGAAACGATTGATTTTGGTAGGCATGTCTAAATTCCTGATATGTATTTGGTGGTCATGCAACGACTGGGCGCAGAATGGTTCCTGTCAGTCCGGCGCCTGACTGAATCAGCAAGCCGGTATTGTTTAAAGAAACATCATGCTGGCTATCCGTTGTGGACGAACTCACCGCTGATATATGCGGGTGCTGCCTGAAACGGGTAGAGCCCTTTTGCAAGAGCCTCTCTAAGTATATCTTTGCCAGAATCGGCTGTATGTGCTGACGGGCCGAACTGAAAAGCATATTTGTTTTGTTGACGAATATGCCATGTGCTCAGTGGCTCATTGAGTTACGCTTGCATTCTAAGTGATATGCAGAAGTAATGTAAACAGACAATGCAAAGTAATTGTAAAAAATAACCGACCGTTTAGTGCGCAATTGAAAGCTTGTTATTGAAATGAAGTTGTATTTCTTAATTCCTGCTTAATCTTGGCGGGTGCTGTGCTGGTCAGCTGATATGAAAGAGCGTGCTCTGCAATATGGTATTCAAACTGTTTGTTTTTAGCCTGTTATGGCAGTGTTGCTGGCTGTTCTCTCGGGCACCATCAGTCGTGGATGGTAATGGTGGGCAATGACTTGCGGCCTGACAGGTTGTAGAATGGCTGCTTTTGATGGTTTGCGGAGTAGCAAATGCGGACTTTTCGTTTGACGATTGCCTGTCCTGACCGGGTGGGTATCGTGGCCAAGGTAAGTAATTTTCTGGCCACCTATAATGGCTGGATCCATCAGGCCAGTCAGCACTCGGATGAATACAGCGGCTGGTTTTTCATGCGCCACGAAATTCGTGCAGAATCTTTGCCGTTTGACCTGGAAGATTTTCGCCAGGCATTTGCGCCGATCGCTGCGGAGTTTTCCATGATCTGGAATGTGAGTGATTCGGCGGCCAGGAAGCGTGTGGTATTGATGGCCAGCCGGGAGTCTCATTGTCTGGCTGATTTGCTGCACCGTTGGCACCGTAAAGAACTGGAGTGTGATATTCCCTGTGTGATTGCCAACCATAACGATCTGCGCAGCATGGTTGAGTGGCATGGCATTCCGTTTTTTCATGTGCCGGTTGATCCAAAGGACAAGCAGCCAGCATTTGACGAGGTGAGTCGCCTGATTGATGAGCATGAAGCGGACTGTGTAGTGCTGGCGCGCTATATGCAGATTTTGCCGCCGGATCTGTGTGATAAATATGCAGGTCGCGTGATCAATATCCACCACAGCTTCCTGCCCTCGTTTGTGGGTGCAAAGCCTTATCACCAGGCAGCATTGCGTGGCGTCAAACTGATTGGTGCGACTTGTCACTATGTGACGGAAGAGCTGGACGCCGGGCCCATTATCGAGCAGGACGTGATGCGGGTCAGCCACAGAAATAGTACTGAGGACATGGTGCGGCTGGGTCGGGATGTGGAAAAAATGGCTTTGGCCAGAGGCTTGCGCTATCACCTGGAAGATCGCGTCATTATTCATGACAACAAAACGGTTATTTTTGATTAGTTGTTAAGTTGGCAACTTTATCTAAATACAGGTCTGGCAGGCTTCCGGATGTGAGCTGTAGGAGGATTGGCACGGAATCCGAAAGCGCCAAATTTCCGAGGTGGTCTGTGCTTTTGGAGCAGGCCGCCTGGCCGGGTGTGGATGTGTCAGCAAGGGTGGCCCTGATCTTGTAGTGATGGATAGTCCTGTGTATGGGTGGATATTGAGTGTGCAGGCGCAGCGGCGAGTTTTGCCCTTTTCATTGTTTAAAATGTTGAAGCTCGGGTAACTGTACAGGCGCAGGACCGGGCTCGGCGAATGTGCTGGCAGGTCCGTGTTTTTGATATTGACAAGGCATTTTCATGCAAACATTTGATTGGGTTACCAGTAATCAGCAGCTGCAACAATTATGTACAGAGTGGCAGCAGCTGCCCTTTGTGGTTCTGGATACAGAGTTTGTCCGGGTCAGCACTTACTATCCGCAAATTGGCCTGATTCAGCTGGGAACTGCTAACGGCAACTATTTGCTGGACCCGTTGCTGATTGACAGCTGGGGGCCTTTTGCCGAACTGTTGGATAACCAGGCGGTAATCAAGGTGGTGCATGCCTGCGGCGAGGATTTGGAGGTGTTTCAGCGCTTGACTGGGACTCTGCCGCAACCGTTATACGATACCCAGCTGGCGGCGGCCTATGCCGATCTTGGTTTCTCCTGGGGCTATGCGCGGCTGGTCGAACACTTTTTGCAAATTGAACTGCCCAAGGGAGCGACCCGCTCGGACTGGCTGCAGCGCCCCCTGACGGATGAGCAGCAGCTGTACGCGGTGCAGGATGTCAGCTATTTGACGAAAGTGTATCCATTGCTGGACGAGTTGTTGAGCGAGCAGAAGCGCAGCTGGATGCTGGAAGACGGTGCTGCCTTGGTGGCGGCCCAGCAGCAAAGCATTGTATTTGAAGAGTTGTGGCAGGGAGCAAAACTGGCCTGGACATTAAAGCCGCGGCAAGCGGCCGTGTTGCGTGAACTCTGTGCCTGGCGTGAACAGCAGGCGCAAAAGCGTGACATACCACGCAACTGGATGCTGAAAGAGCAGGTGCTGCTTGAGCTGGCTCAGAAACAGCCGGCGAGCATGACAGAACTGGAGCGTATTGGGGGTTTGTCGCCGGGACAGCTGCGTCACAATGGTAAAGAGTTGTTGGCGATGATTGCCGGGGTGCGCGGTTTGCCGGAGGAAGCGCTGCCGCAGCCATTGCCTGAGCCGTTACCGCTGGAGGCGGGCCGGGCTATCAAACGCTTAAGGAAAGTGGGTGAGCAGTTTGCCGTCGAGCATAAAATTGCCCCGGAACTCGTGTTGAGGAAGAAAGTTCTGGTCGAGGCGCTGGCCAGTGGCTGGCCACACGGGCCTTATCGTTTGCCCGATGCCTTACAAGGCTGGCGACTGGAATATCTGGGAAGTGTATTGCTGCAGGCGCTGAAAGGAGAGATAAAGTGAAAAAAATTTGTTCCATTTATCAAAGCTCACGCAAACCGGGCATGTACCTATATGTGCTCAAGGCAGATGCTCTTGGGCGTGTGCCGGCAGAGCTGCTCAAGCTGTTTGGCACCCCAAAGCACAGCTTCGACCTGGTGCTGAGTCCACAGCGAGAGTTGGCCAGTGAGGATATTCATAAAGTGCTGGAAAATCTGGAGGGTCAGGGATTTCACCTGCAGATGCCGCCGCAAGATGATGACTATATTGAGCATTGGCCGGAAGAATTACTCACGCGCAACGACCCCGCTTGAGACGTAGAAATGTGAACAAGTTGGCAGGAATTATTGGCTTTATTGAAAATAGTACTGGCACTCTACAAAAAATCAGGTAAAGTACTCGCCACTGTTGCTGCATGCGTCACCGTGAATCATTCGATGTTTACACATTGCGACTCCTGTTACTCCTTGCACTCAGTATTCGCAGACCTGTTGTCTGCATTCATTTACTCAAGATAAGGAGACAGCAATGTCTAACCGTCAAAACGGCACCGTTAAGTGGTTCAACGATGAAAAAGGCTTCGGCTTCATTACTCCAGAGTCCGGCGAAGATCTGTTTGTGCACTTCCGTGCCATCCAGGCTGACGGCTTCAAGAGCCTGAAAGAAGGCCAGAAAGTAACTTTCGTAGCCACTCGTGGCCAGAAAGGCATGCAAGCGGAAGAAGTTCAGCTCGCCTGATTCTTTGCGAATTGCTTAAAAAACCCGCTTCGGCGGGTTTTTTTGTGCCTGCTTTATGGGGCTGAAGCGGGGATGCAGAGAGGCTGGCTGGAGACTGTTTGGTTTGGAATATGCCTGTGTGTACCCTGTGCTGCTTGTCATATATCCCAACTAAAGTCGAGTGAGCAAGGGTGTTGCGGGTGATCTCTGTCAATGCATCGCTGGCGTATTGACCTGTATCTTTTGTCTCGAATAATAATCAAAAGAGATACTTGCGTATGCTTACGGCACTTGAAAACCTGATTTGGTCGGACGAATTCAAAATTGGTATTGATATCATTGACGAGCAGCATATGCGCTTGTTTGATTATTTTGCCGATATTCAGATGTGTATTGCTGAGCAAAATGCCGGCAGGGTTGAGGTTGTATGTCGTGGGTTAGTTGATTATGCGATTTCACATAATACCTTTGAGGAATCGTTGATGGAGCAGGCAGGCTATCCGATGCTGGAGGCGCACCGTGCTGCACACGAGGCATTTAAGGCGCGTGCACTGGGCTATCTGGACAGTCTGGAAAATGATGGTAACCCGATGAAAGTGGCGAGGGTAATCCGTACCGAAATTGGGCTTTGGTTGATTAATCACATCAAGCGGGAAGATCAGCACTATGCTCCTTATGTGAAGCGTTCGCTGGATCAAGGGTTTGTTGCCCGGATGTTAAAGCGATTTTTTTGAGTGCTGCACAGGCTTCCAGCAGACGCTTTGCTCGGGTAACATGTGTTGCTTATTAACGAACGAGCATCAGCCGAGGTAATTCATGAGTATCAAAGCAGACCGCTGGATCCGGCGCATGGCAATGGAGCATGGCATGATCGAGCCTTTTGTTGAGCGGCAAGTCCGCACAGAAGGTAATGAGCGGCTGATTTCTTACGGTGTCTCCAGCTATGGCTACGATGTGCGCTGTGCTGACGAGTTCAAGGTGTTTACCAATTTGCACTCGGTTACGGTTGATCCGAAAAATTTTGATGAAAAGAGTTTTGTTGACGTCAAGGGGGATTATTGCATCATTCCGCCCAACTCTTTTGCGCTGGCCCGTACTGTTGAATACTTTCGTATTCCGCGTAACGTGTTGACAGTATGTCTCGGCAAAAGCACCTATGCGCGCTGTGGCATTATTGTTAACGTCACGCCACTGGAGCCCGAATGGGAAGGGCATGTGACGCTGGAGTTTTCCAACACCACAACGCTGCCGGCAAAAATTTATGCCAACGAGGGTGTGGCGCAAATGCTGTTTTTTGAGTCGGACGAAGATTGTGAAGTGTCGTACAAGGACCGTGACGGCAAATATCAGGGGCAGCGGGGCGTGACTTTGCCCAGAACCTGAGAATTTAAAGGGTGTAAAAAGGCCGTGCAGATAATGAACTGCACGGCCTTTTTTATTGTTGAGCGATGCTACAGTAGTCGATGTTACTGGTAGGCACCGGGCATCGGACGCAGGTTGATTTCAACCCGGCGATTTTGCTGGCGGCCATATGAATCGGCGTTGCTGGCTACAGGCTGATCAGGGCCCATGCCACGCACGTTCATACGCGAATAGTTGACGCCCTGGCCTTGCAGATAGCTGGCGACACTCTGGGCGCGACGGCGGGACAGGTCCATGTTGTACTGGTAAGCGCCGGTACTGTCGGTGTGACCAACAATATCGATGGTATTCTGGTCGTATTCGCGAAACGACTGTGCGAGATTGTTCAGAGTGCTGTAAAAGCTACCGGAAATGGTTGCGGAATCGGTAGCAAAGGTGACATTACCCGGCATGACCAGAGTCAGGTTGTCGCCATCACGATGCACGTCAACGCCGGTACCTTGCATGGCGCGGCGCAGCTCAGCTTCCTGACGATCTACATAATAGCCGTAGCCTGCACCCGCAGCGCCTGCTACTGCAGCGCCAATCAGGGCACCCTTGGTACGGTCTTTTTTGCTGGAAACTGCTGCACCGGTGATGGCACCGGCAGCAGCACCAATTCCCCCATAAACGGCAGTGCGGTTGACGTTGCGCTCGTTGTCATAAGGATTATTGGCGGCACAGCCCGCCAGCAGAACTGCTGCGCCAAGCATGGCAAGGCTACGCTGGTATGGAATGCTGATCATGGTTGATTTCCTTTTAGTGGGTTTGCACGTGTGCGTAAGATACCTGATGTTCGGCTGGTGCGATGTCTGTTGCAAGTAAATAACTGGTAAATTTGTGCGCTGCTTCAAAGCTGCAATCATTAAACGGTTGCTTTATAGTTCGGGCTGGAATTGGTTAAGTAGGTGAGATTTTTGCATGAAGTGTCAACAAGGAATTTTGATTGATCCGGTGCCGGCAGTGGCGCGGCATGTGTTTTTTACCCTGGCTGATACAGCTGACTTGCCGCGTGCACTGAGTGCCCTTGGCGAGTTGGTTGATGGTGAGGCGACCGTGGCCGGTCTTGGGGTTTCGGTTGTGCAGGCGCTGGACAAGCAGCTGGAGCTGTTACACGCCTTTCCTGCACTGAGCAATCAGGGGATTGATGTACCATCGACCCAGCAGGCATTATGGCTGTGGTTGCGTGGTGATGACCGTGGCGAGTTGCTACATCGTACTACGAAACTGGAAAAGGCTTTGGCGCCAGCGTTCAAAGCAGTACAGGTGACTGAAGCATTCCGTTATCTGGGTGGCCATGACCTGACCGGCTATGAGGACGGTACCGAGAACCCGAAGGGTGAGGAGGCGGTGACGGTAGTGACGGCCAAAATAGATACTCTGGGCAGTTATGCCACCGTGCAGCACTGGGAGCATGACCTGGACTATTTCAAGGCGTTGCCGCAGCAGGAGCAGGATCATATTGTGGGTCGCCGCCTGAGCGACAACGAAGAGCTGGAAGATGCGCCGGAGTCCGCTCATGTCAAGCGTACCGCAATGGAGGATTTTGAACCGGAAGCGTTTATGGTGCGTCGTTCAATGCCTTATATCGATGGTGATGTGGCCGGGCTGGTGTTTTTGTCCTTTGCGGACTCACTGAATCCGTTTGAAGTGCAAATGCGTCGCATGATCGGGTTGGACGATGAAATCGTTGATGGCCTGTTCCGTTTTAGTCGTCCGGTGACGGGTGGGCATTACTGGTGTCCGCCGGTCAAAGACGGCAAGTTGCTGATCAGCCTGTAAGCATTTGATGGTGGCGTACACAGATACGCCCCTGCGGTGAGAGCCGCGGGGGCGTATTGCTTTGTGCTCTGCCGTTGTTTGCAGTCAACAGGACAAAGAGATGTCAGCCTTCCAGCTTCTGACGCAGCAGCTGATTGACCTGTTGCGGATTGGCCTTGCCGCGTGAAGCCTTCATGGCTTGACCAATAAAGAAACCGAACATTCTGCTACGACGATTCTCGTCAGCAGTGCGGTATTCCTCTACCTCGGCGGCATTGGCTGCCAGCATCTCATCGAGAATGGCTTCAATTGCGCCGCTGTCGGTTACCTGCTTCAGACCGCGCTTTTCGATAATATCATCGGCGCAGCCTTCACCCTGGGCGATGGCCTCAAACACGGTTTTGGCAATGTTGCCGCTGATGGTGTTGTCCTTGATGCGAACCAGCAAACCGCCCAGTTGCTCGGCGCTGACAGGTGACTGTCCGATCTCCAGGCTGTCCTTGTTGAGCAAACTGGACAGCTCGCCCATTACCCAGTTGGCAGCCAGCTTGGCATCGCCACAGGTTTTTTGTACTTGCTCATAGTAGTCGGCCATGGCACGGCTGGCGGTCAGGACACTGGCGTCATAGGCTGACAGGCTAAACTCGCTCTGGAAGCGCTCGCGTTTTTGTACCGGCAGCTCGGGCAGAGTGGTGCGTAATTGCTCCAGATAACTGCGTTCGATCACTACGGGTAGCAGGTTCGGGCAAGGCACGTAACGGTAATCGGTGGCCTCTTCCTTGCTGCGCATGGCGCGGGTTTCGTCTTTGGCCGGGTCGTACAGACGGGTTTGCTGGACCAGCGTGCCACCATCCTCAAGGACTTCGATCTGGCGGCGGATCTCGCTATTGATGGCGCGCTCGATAAAGCGGAACGAGTTGACGTTCTTGATTTCGGCGCGGACACCGAACTCTTCCTGGCCTACCGGGCGGATGGAGACGTTACAGTCGCAGCGGAACGAACCTTCGGCCATGTTGCCATCACACACGCCCAGGTACTGCACCAGGCTATGGATGGCGCGGGCATAGGCAACGGCTTCCTTGGCACTGCGCAGCTCGGGTTCGGAGACAATTTCCAGTAAGGTGCTGCCGGCACGGTTCAGGTCAATCCCGGTCATGCCGCTGAAGTCTTCGTGCAGGCTTTTGCCGGCATCTTCTTCCAGGTGGGCGCGGGTGATGCCGATACGCTTGGTGCTGCCGTCTTCCAGCGTAATGTCCATGTGACCCTTGCCGACGATTGGCAAATCCATCTGGCTGGTCTGGTAGCCACTGGGCAGGTCGGGGTAAAAGTAGTTCTTGCGGTCAAAGCGGCTGACCTCGCCAATTTCGGCATCCACCGCCAGACCAAATAGATAAGCCATGCGTACGGCTTCTTCGTTCAGCACGGGCAGTGTGCCCGGCATGGCCAGGTCACCGGCGCAGGCTTGCGAGTTGGGTGCGGCACCGAAGGCGCTGCTGCTGCCGGAAAAGATTTTGGTCTTGGTCGCCAGCTGGGCATGGATTTCCAGCCCGATTACGGTTTCCCATTGCATGTTGGGCTCTCCTTAAAATCCGTTGGGGCGGCTGTGGTGCCAGTCGGTTGCTTGTTGGTACTGGTGGGCAGCGTTAAGCAAACGGGCTTCTTGCAGCCAGGGGGCGAGCAGCTGGGTGCCAACGGGCAGGCCGTCAACCTGACCGCAGGGCATGCTCAGGGCGGGCAGGCCGGCCAGGTTGGCCAGTGCGGTGTAGCGTTGGCAGCTCCAGTCGCTGACCGGATCGGCAGTTTTGCTTGCCGTACGAGGCAGCGCGGCGGTGACGGGGGTCAGAATCAGGTCAACTTGTCCGAAAGCACTGGTGAGATCCTGCTTGATCAGGCGGCGCACACGTTGAGCCTGCACATAATAGTCTTCGTACTGGTTGGCCGAGAGGAAGTGAGTGCCGAGCATGATGCGCTGCTGCACCGCTGACCCAAAGGCTTCGCCACGGCTGCGCTGGTACAGGTCGTCCAGATCGGCCGGATCGGCACAGCGGTAACCGAAGCGGACACCATCAAAGCGCGACATGTTGGTGGAAGCTTCACCGCTGCCAATGATGCTGGCACAGGCCATGCTTTGAGCGCTGTGAGGCAGCTCGATGTCAATCAGGATTGCGCCCAGCTGTTGCAGCTGCCCGGCACTGGCCAGAACCAGATCAGCGATGCGGCTGTCAACGCTGGCATCAAACAGGCAGCGGGCAATACCGATACGCAGGCCGCTCAGTGGCTGGTTGAGGCTGCTGTTGTAATCGGCGACTGTGTCCTGACTGCAGGTGGAGTCGCGAGTGTCAAAGCCGGCGGCTACTTGCAGCAGCAGTGCGGCGTCTTCAGCCGTGCGGGTAATGAAACCGGCCTGGTCAAAACTGGAGGCGTTGGCGGTCATGCCAAAGCGGGAAATGCGGCCATAGCTGGCTTTCAGGCCGGTCAGGCCATTATGAGCGGCAGGCAGGCGCAGGTCGCCAAAGGTATCGCAGGCAGTGCTGGCGGCAACCAGTCCGGCTGCAACGGCCACGGCACTACCGCTGGCTGCGCCACCACTGATGCGCAGTGCATCCCAGGGGTTGCTGGTCGGACCGTAGAAGCTGCTTTGGCCGGTTGCGGTCATGGCAAACTCGTCCATGTTGGTCTTGCCAAGACTGACGCTGCCAGCCAGCTGTAGTTGTTCCAGCAAGTGAGCGTTGTAGGGAGCAATAAAGTTGTCGAGCATTTTTGAGCCGCAGCTGGTGCGCGTGCCCTGACTGCAAAAAACATCCTGGTGAGCCAGAGGCACACCGGTCAGGCTGGTTACGGTGCCGGACTTGCGTGCAGCATCGGCAGCATCCGCCTGGGCCAACGCCTGCTCTGTGGTGACGGCAATAAAACTGTTGAGTTGCGAGTCAAACTGTTCGATACGCTGTAAATAGTGGCTGGTCAGTTCGCGAGCGCTGTAATCGCCCTTGGCCAGTGCTTGCGACTGCTGGGCCAGAGTTTGTTGATGCATGGTGAAGTCCTTAATCAAGCACTTTGGGAACAAGATAGAGACCGTCTTCGGTAGCCGGAGCGATACTTTGATACAGCTCGCGCAGATTTTCTTCGCTGACGGTGTCGGCGCGCAGGCGCTGAGTGATTTCCAGTGGGCTGATTAATGGTTCAGAGCCGTTGGTGGCTATTTCGCGTATGCTTTCTGCAGCGTCGGCAAACTGGCTCAGGGTGCAGGCCAGGTCATTCAGGCTGTCAGGCTCCAGCCGGATCTGGGTCAGGTGTGCCAAGGTCTGGACGTCGGACGATGTCAGTGCCATGGGGGATCTCCGCTACGGTTCAAGGTGCTGCAGGCTGGGACGGCTGTTACAGTTTCGGACAATAAAGCAAGCTCCGACATCTGATAAAATACCGTGTTTCCGGCGTGCTTGATCCTTGAAGTGAATGAATCGGGAAAACTGCTGTCTGTGTTGGTTGATGCCAACTGCAAGACCGCAATCCATTATTTGTGAATTGCGCTACAATCTACCACAGTGTGGCGCTTGCCCAAAAGGCTGATGATTGTTAGAGTTCCCCATTGTTTTTTTGTAGCGTTTGTCGATAGCGCACCGTTTAGGTTTTTTATTCATGTTCAAGAAAATTCGTGGCATTTTTTCCAGCGACCTGTCCATTGACCTCGGGACGGCCAATACCCTGATTTGTGTGCGCGACAAGGGTGTTGTGCTGGACGAGCCGTCGGTGGTAGCAATTCGTACCAAAGGCAACCAGAAAAGTGTGGTTGCGGTCGGAACTGACGCCAAACGCATGCTGGGGCGTACGCCCGGCAACATTCAGGCCATTCGTCCGATGAAAGACGGCGTCATTGCCGACTTCAGTGTTTGCGAAAAAATGCTGCAGTATTTCATTAATAAAGTGCATGAAAACAGCTTCATTCAGCCGAGCCCGCGGGTGCTGATCTGTGTGCCTTGCAAGTCGACCCAAGTTGAACGCCGGGCCATTCGCGAGTCTGCTCTTGGAGCAGGTGCGCGTGAAGTGTATTTGATTGAAGAGCCAATGGCCGCAGCGATTGGTGCAGGCTTGCCGGTAGAAGAGGCGCGTGGCTCGATGGTAGTGGATATCGGTGGCGGTACCACCGAGATTGCCCTGATCTCCCTGAACGGTGTTGTGTACTCCGAGTCGGTCCGTGTGGGTGGCGACCGGTTTGACGAGGCAATCATTACTTATGTGCGCCGCAACTACGGCAGCCTGATTGGTGAGTCTACTGCCGAGCAGATCAAGCAGCATATTGGCACTGCATTTCCCGGCGGCGAACTGCTGGAGTTCGATGTACGCGGTCGTAATCTGGCCGAAGGTGTGCCGCGCAGTTTCACGCTAAACTCCAGCGAAGTGCTGGAGGCATTGCAGGAATCCCTGAGTCAGATTGTTCAGGCAGTGAAAAGCGCGCTGGAGCAGTCTCCACCCGAGCTGGCCTCGGACATTGCCGAGCGTGGACTGGTGCTGACTGGTGGCGGTGCGCTGTTGCGTGACATGGACAAACTGCTGGCGCAAGAAACCGGCTTGCCGGTGATTGTGGCCGAAGACCCGAAAACCTGTGTTGCCATCGGTGGCGGCCGTGCGCTGGCCATGATGGAGCAGCATGCAATGGACCTGCTGTCGGCAGAGTAAGCCCCGGTCGGTAATCTCGGCAGATACAGGCAGGCCATGTGTTTGCTGTGTCGCCGGTGTTGGCCTGTGGCAACCTGAAGGCCATATGAAGGCTCCGTCATTGGCGGCGGTGCCGTGACGACCTTGTTTAAGGTGTAAGCCATTAAGCCCATATTTTTCAAAGGCACCTCGTTAACAGTTCGTGTGGTTTTTTTCCTGCTGTTGTCGGTGCTGGCCATGATCATGGACACACACAGCCAGTGGTTAAAACCGCTGCGCAGCAGTGTGGGATTGGTCCTGACTCCCTTGTACTGGGTTGGCGACTTGCCGGGACGCACCCTGAACGGGGTAGGGCAAATGCTGACCAGCCGGACCGAAATTCTTGCCGAAAATGAAAAGCTGCGCGCAGACACCCTGTTGATGCAGCGGCGACTGCAAAAACTGGCTGTCCTTACTGAACAAAACGTACGTCTGCGCGAGCTGCTGAACTCTTCAGCATTGCTTGAAGAGCAGGTTATCGTTGCCGAACTGCTGGGCGTAGATCCTAATCCGCAAACCCATAAGCTGCTGATCAACAAAGGTAGTCGTCATGGTGTGTATCCAGGGCAGCCAATGCTGGATGCGCGCGGGGTGATGGGACAGGTGATCGAAGTGATGCCCTATAGTTCCAGGGTTTTGTTGTTGACCGACAGTACGCATAGCTTACCGGTACAGGTCACGCGTAACGGACTGCGTACAATTGCCAGCGGTACGGGGCATCCGGGCCAGTTCGAGTTGCGCCATGTGGCCGATAATGCAGATATCAAGGAAGGAGATTTGCTGGTTACTTCGGGCATGGGGCAGCGTTTTCCAGCGGGATATCCGGTTGGTGTAGTAGTTGAGGTGTTGCGTGGTACTGGTCAGCCATTTGCGGTGGTGCAAGCTGCACCTGCGGCAGCGCTGGATCGCAGCCGCCACTTTTTACTGGTGTTTGGCGAGGGCAGGATGCCGCCAGCAACAGAAGAAACGGTAGAAATGGAATTGGCCGTTGAAGGACCGCTTCTGGAAGACAACGAGCTGGTCATGGAAAGTAAGCCGCAACCGGCTGATGAAACGGCGGGTAGCGTGCAGGCGGTGGAGGGTGTTGAATGAGGTCGCTATCCATTGCTGGTTTTTTTCTATTTTTGTGTAGCCTGGTATTGGCACTGATCCTGGAAGTTGCACCATTACCGGAAGCGATGCAAGGTTGGCGGCCGTTGTGGCTGGCGCTGGTGGTTGCTTATTGGGCACTGGAAACGCCACAGGGATTCAGGTTGCTATTTGCCTGGCTGATCGGACTGATGCAGGATGTACTGTATGGCAGTGTGCTGGGCTTGCACGCTTTGTTCCTGGTTGTTGTTGCTTTTGCCATCCTGCGTTTTCAGCAGCGTTTGCGCGTTTTTCCGGTATGGCAGCAGGCTCTTTTTCTGACCTTGATACTGATGATCGGCCAGCTGATTGTATTCTGGCTGGATGTATTGACCGGTTCGCCGAAACTTTTGGCACAGTATATGGTGCCGGCGTTAATCAGCGGTCTGCTCTGGCCATGGTTTTATCTGGTGATGCACTTCTTGTATCGCCTGTTGCGGCGTTAGACTTTTTGTTGAGCCTGAACAAGGCATGCCGGAGTAAAAGCTATATGCTTTGCCTGTCTGTCCGCCATGGTGCGTGCCGGATTCAGTAGATGTACGGCCAGCGGCAACAGAAGACTAATGTCGGGGCAGGCGAGAAACGGTTGCAGATATGCTTGGGCAAAACGCCATACTGTTATACACTTGCCCGCTAAATGGCCATTTGCAAGTGTTTGCCACTTTGGATGAAGCAATGGCGCAGCTGTTTGACTGATATGGTCAGTATGATGTTCTGATTATCCAATTCATTGATAACAAACAGGTTTGGTTATGGGGAAACAGGCGTGGTGCCAGCGTAAAATTGCAGGCTGGACGCATGGCGGCAAACGTACGGGCAAAGCGGCAGCTGTGTTGTCTGCACTGCTTGCTTGTGTGCTGACCTTGGGCCTGTCAGGTGGCAGCAGTGCTGCGGACTCGGCAGAAATTGCAGAGGAATCCCTGACAGCAACACAATACAGCGGCTTTGTGGCCAAGCCAGGTAGAATTGCCAGTGACTTGATTGCCGCAGCAGATGTAGATGCGCTGGCTGCCGAGGTTGACAGTCTGGCCAGGCAAAAGCAGGAGCTGGAAAGTCGTTTCAGCATTGAGTATGGCAGGCATGAATCGGCGCTGCTGCGAATCAAGGAAAGCAAGAAAACCATTCGTGTCGAGCTGGACGAGATACTGCAAAGCGGTTCTTCGCGTTCACGTCTTGATGGCATGCTGGCGCGCCATGAAGAACTGATCGAGGACGATAAAAAGCTCGCACAAGTGCTGGCGAAAACTCAGGAAGAGCTCGCCAGCCAGCAGCTTGAGCTGGTTCAGAAACGACGTGATCTTGAGCGGCTGGAAGCACGTTATGCCGCGCAGCAGCGTGAGCAGGCACTGGCCAAGGTGCAGGAAGTAACGAGGCAGCTGGAGCGTAATCTCGGCTTTCGTGAAACCGTTACCTTCAAGTGCTCAACCAGCAAAAGCCTGGGCAGTTGTCTGGGCGAGTATCCGCTTGAAGCACGCATTCAAACCTGGATTGGCGAGCATTATCAGAAAGAGTTGAGCAGGGATCTGGAAAAAACCACAGGGCCTGTGCGCTTAAGCTCGGACTGGTACACCACTACGTTCAGTCGTGACTTTGTCGAGGCCAGCATGAGCTTGCAGGGCACTGTTACTGCCGATGTGGATGTGCGGGCGCAAGTCAGGCCACGTAAAATGATGGCCTGTGCCATGCTGGGCGCACCAGCGGAGCTCTGTGAAACCCAGTCGGTCTCGCTGATTGTACGCAGCAACAAGTATGGTGATCAGGTGTTGGTGAATAAAAAGCCATATGGCTCGACTCCGCTGTCACTGATGCTGGACCCTGGTGTATACAACATTGAAGTGCGTTATCAGGGTTTGACGCAAAAGCGCACCCTGACTCTGGATGAAAACCGCCACATCAATTTTGTGTTCTAATACCGGGCAACCGCAAGGTTGGTCGTGTTAATTAAAAAGCCGCATCCTTTTTTTGCAGGATGCGGCTTTTTTTTGCGTAAGCAAACCCGGATGGCGTACTGTTACGCCCATGACCAACAAAACAAACAAGGAAATTGGCATGAGTGAAGAAATCCTGATGAATATCACCCCCATGGAAGCGCGTGTCGCAGTGGTGGAAAACGGTGTTCTGCAGGAAGTGCATATCGAGCGCACTCAAAGCCGGGGACTGGTGGGCAATATTTACAAAGGACGTGTGGTGCGGGTACTGCCCGGCATGCAGGCGGCCTTTGTTGATATTGGTCTGGAGCGGGCCGCATTTATTCATATGGGTGAGCTGCAGCTGCCAAAAGATCGCCAGATTGACAGCATCAGTGGTATTTTGCATGACGGACAGACTTTGCTGGTGCAGGTGACCAAAGACCCGATAGGCAGCAAGGGTGCGCGGTTGACTACATACTTTTCCATGCCGTCGCGCTATCTGGTGCATATGCCATCCAGCGACCACATCGGTGTGTCATTGAAAATCGAGGACGAGGCCGAGCGGGAACGCCTTAAGCAGCTGGTTGGCGATAGTCTGGAGGCAGAAGGACTGCCGGAGTTTGGCGGATTTATTATTCGCACTGCGGCGGAGGGTGTCAGTGCCGCTGACATGCAATCTGATATCCGCTATCTGCATCGCTTGTGGCAGCAAGTGCAGGAGCAGATTCGCGATTGCAGCGGCAACTGCCTGATTTATGAGGAGTTGCCGCTGGCTTTGCGTACGCTACGCGACCTGGTCGGCGAGCGCACGGAAAAAATTCGTATCGACTCGCGTGAAACTCTTGGCAAGGCATTGCAGTTTGTCAGCGAGCTGGTGCCAGGTGTGGATGGCCTGATTGAGCACTATCCGGGTGAGCGTCCCCTGTTTGACCTGTACGGTATTGAAGATGAAATTCAGCGCGCACTGGAACGCAAGGTGCCGCTCAAGTCTGGTGGCTATCTGATCATTGACCCGACCGAAGCCATGACCACTATTGATGTCAATACCGGGGCTTTTGTTGGACATCGCAACTTGGAAGAAACCATTTTCAAGACCAACCTGGAAGCTGCCATGGCGATAGCGCGCCAGCTGCGTTTGCGTAATGTGGGTGGCATCATCATCATTGACTTTATCGACATGGAAGATGAAGAGCACCGCAGGCAGGTGTTGCGTACACTGGAGCGCCAGCTGGAACGTGATCATGCCAAGGCACACATTACCGGGTTGACCGAACTGGGGCTGGTACAGATGACACGCAAGCGCACACGTGAAAGCCTCAGTCAATTACTGTGCGAGCCATGCAGCACCTGCCAGGGACGTGGTGAACTGCGGACGGCGGAAACGGTCTGCTATGAAGTGTTCCGCGAAATTTTGCGTGAAGCCCGCGCCTATCAGGCCGAGGGTTATCTCGTGTTGGCTAGCCAGAGTGTGGTAGATCGCCTGCTGGATGAAGAAGCGGGCAACTTGGCCGATCTGGAAACCTTTATTGGCCGGCCGATCAAGCTGCAGGTGGAAAGCCTGTACTCCCAAGAGCAATACGACATCGTTCTGGTATAGAGCTGCTTATGATGCAACAACTGGGCCGGCAGCTATGGCGTAGCAGTGTGTGGATCTGCGTGTTGCTGCTATTGCTGACCAGCCTGTACGTGGGGGCTGGCCGTATATTGACGCCAATGCTTAATGCGTACCGTATCGAAGTGCAGGACTGGCTGGGCAGCCAGCTGGGCCAACCGCTGCATGTGGGAAGGCTGCACGCTGGCTGGCATGGTTTGTCGCCACGTTTTTATGCCGAGGATGTGCGTCTTGGCGAGCCGGACGAGCCTTTGCATATTGAGCGTTTGCACTTTCGTCCGGATATGCTGGGCAGTTTGTTGCGCGGCAGCTGGTCGTTATCTGCGGTTAGCCTGCAGGGGCTGGAGATGGAGTTACAGCAGCAGGACGGAGGCTGGCGACTCAATGGCATGGAACTGGACAGTGATGAAGACCGTCCACCAGCTGACTGGGCGCATATTGTTGGGCAGCTTGAGCGCGTCGGGTACTTGAGCCTGATGGATGTCCGTTTACAGGTGCGTCCCGAGGGCGCAGCACCGTTTGTACTGGAGCAGGCCGGTTTTACGCTGGAACAGCGCGGCAAGAACACGCACTTGCAAGCCAGCCTCACATTGCCGGATGGCCAGCCGCTGGCTTTGGCGCTGAGTGCAAATAAAATATTGGAAAACTGGGGGCAACCCAGTCTGGATGCTTATCTGAGCGTGCCCGGCAGCAACTGGTTGCAGTGGTTGCCGGCAGAGTGGCAGTCAGTGTTGCCCGAAGGTTTGCAACTGAAGAGTGCCGCGCTGGCCATGCAAGTCTGGTTGCAGGTTGAACAGGGGCAGGTCAAAGAGCTGGTGCTGGATTCGGCTGGTGGCCAGTTGCAGGGGCACTGGCAGCAACAGGTGCTGGATGTTGGGCTGGGCCGGATTCAGGGTCGCTTGACTACTGACAGTCAAGAGCGACTGTTGTGGTTGCCAGAGCTCAATGTGCGCTGGCTGCCGCAGGGGCCAATGCAAAATCTGTCGCTGCAAGCCCGCCAAAGTATCGGAACACTGCCTGCTAGCGGTGTAGTTGATGTCGCGATTGGCCAGCTGGAGCTGGAGCCATTGATGGCGGGTGTATTACAGCATGTGCCATTGCCCGAGCTGGCCCATGATATTTTGCAGCAGCTGGATTTTCGCGGACAGTTGCGCAATACCAGATTACGCTGGACTCCCGGCTTGCCCTGGCAGCAACAGCTGGAATATGACACCAATATACTCGGCCTTGATTACAGCCCCTGGGAGGATGTGCCGGGTGCTACCGGCATCAGCGGACGCTTGTTTGGCAGCCTGGCCGGTGGCGAATTGCATCTGGACAGTGACGGCTTCAGTCTGTATTTGCGTGAACTGTTTGCCACGCCCTGGCAGTATCACAAGGCCAAGGCACGGCTGACCTGGGAGTTGGCAGAAAATCTCGACTTCACCCTGGCCAGCCCTTATTTGCAGGTGAGTGGTGATGAGGGCGAGTTGGCCGGTGACTTTGTCATTCATTTGCCAACCACCAAGGGGCGTGAGCCCTATATGGATCTGCGGGTGGGCATGCGTGATGGGGATGCCAGCTATAAAGCCAGATATTTGCCGCTGATATTACGTGACGATCAGCCAGAGTTGTGGAGCTGGCTGCATGAAGCGATTCAGGGCGGGGATGTACATCAGGGTTATTTTCAATACCAAGGCTCGCTGGCAGCCAAAGCTCCGGCATCGGCCCGTTCGATCAGTTTATATTTTGATGTCAGCGAGGCCCGCTTGGCGTATCAGCCTGGCTGGCCGGTTCTGGAGCAAGGCCGGGCGCAGGTGTTTGTGCATGACGACGGCGTTGAGATCGAGATTGAGCGGGGGCGGATACTGCAAACCGAGATTCGTGGTGCACATGCCGAGGTCCGGTACTCCAAAGAAACACATGCCGCTTTGCAGGTTGAGGCCAAGCTGGACAGTTCGCTACACGATGCCCTGCATATTGTGCAGCAGACCCCATTGACGGAACAGTTGCCGTTTATGGCGGACTGGCAGGGTGAGGGTGGGCTGAGCGGGAGCCTGAACCTGTCAGTGCCTTTCGGAGGCGGGCAACCGGTGCATGTATTGCTGGACCTGCAGCTGGACAACAACAGCTTGCAGATGCCTGCACTGGATATAGAGCTGGATCAGCTGCAGGGAGCATTGACGATTGACAGCCTCAAAGGATTGACCAGTCCGGCGTTGCTGGGGCGTTTTCTGGAGCAGCCGTTTACTGCCAGCATGCGGCCACAAGCCAGCAACAAGGAGTTCTCCAGCCAGATCAGGGCCAGAGGCAGCATGCCGGTTACGCGCTTGAAAGACTGGCTGGGCTATCGGCCAGCATTACCTTTTGCCGGCAGTTTTGCCTATCAGCTGGATTTGTCGCTGACTGAGCGGGACAGCCAGCTGGCCATCAGCACTGACTTGCAGGGCGTCAGCATTGACTTGCCAGCACCGCTGGCCAAACAAGCAGCAGAAAAGATTACGACCAGCTGGCACATGACGCTAGACGGAGCCGAGCGGCACTATCGTTTGGTGCATGGGACCTTGCTCAATGGCTTGTTTGCGGTATCCGAGCGGGGCAGCCAACCGCTGCGGGGCGAACTGGTGCTGGGTGGTCGCGCTGCCCGTTTGCCAGCGGGTGACGGATTGCGGATCCGGGGTGATGTAACCCGGCTACAGGTGCCGGACTGGCTGGCAGCGCTGGAGCGTTATGCTCCGCCAACAGGTGAAAATCAGGGCGATACATTGCAGGAGTTGCAGCTGGATATTGGACAGCTGGAAGGCTTTGGCATTCCGTTGGAGCAGGCGCAACTGGGTGTTTGGCCCAGTGCAGGAGGCTGGTTGGTACAACTGGTCAGCAAGCAAGCTAAAGGTAATGTTCGTATACCGGCAGCCGGACCGCTGAGCGTGGATTTTGAGCGTTTGCAATTGCCTGCTTTAGAGTCTGATGGAGGGGCGGTACAGGCTGCGGACGGACTGACCCCCGCCGATGTACTGGCGATGCAGGTGAGTATTGCACAGTTGGTGCTGGGGTCGGATGCGTTGGGCACAGTGAGGTTTACCAGTCGTCCCGATGCTGGTGGAGTCCATTTTGAAAGTATTGTGGCTGACCTGAAAGGCTTGCAATTACAGGGTGATATGTACTGGGGCGGCAAACCGGCTGCACACAGCAGTTTCAAGGGTGAACTGAGTGGAACCCAGTTAGAAAAAATCTTGCAGGAGTGGGGATATGCCAAGAGCATTAGCAGTGAGCGTTTTGCAGTAGGGCTGGATTTGAACTGGCCCGGAGTGCCGCAGGATTTTGCCATGGCACGGTTGAGTGGTGTGGCCAGCTTGAAGTTTCGCAAAGGACAGCTGGCCGCTGTGGATGGTAGCGCGCAGGCATTGCGGGTGTTTGGTTTGCTCAATTTTGATGCGATCGGGCGGCGTTTGCGGCTGGATTTCTCTGACCTGTGGAGCAAGGGGCTGTCCTATGACCGGATTGATGGAGTCGTGGATATAGAAAAGGGCATATTCCGTATCCGTGAGGCACTGACGCTGGAAGGAGTGTCCAGTGACCTGAGCATAACCGGCTTGCTGGATGTTCCGGCAGGCCAGGTAAATGCGGAAATTCAGGTGGCCATGCCGATCAGTCGTAATTTGCCGCTGGCTGCGGTGGCGGTTGGTGCGCCAGCCATTGGCGGGGCACTGTTTGTGATTGATCGTCTGGTCGGTGACCGCTTTGCCCGCATGGCGGCGGTGCGCTACAAAATGACCGGGGACTGGCAAGACCCGCAAATTAGCCTGACCAAAGGAGGTGGCAGTAAGTGAGGGAAATGACGGGTGTGATTGATCGCAGTCAGGACTTGAATTTCATGCGCGAAGCACTGGAGCTGGCAGTGCAGGGAGCTGCCCTGGGTGAAGTGCCGGTGGGTGCGGTGCTGGTGCGTGATGGTGAAGTGTTGGGACGGGGCTTTAACCAGCCCATCGGCTTGCATGATCCCAGTGCCCATGCAGAAATGCAGGCAGTGCGGGCGGCAGCGTTGCAGGTGGAAAATTACCGGCTGCCGGGCAGCACCCTGTATGTCACGCTGGAGCCCTGCAACATGTGTGCCGGTTTGTTGGTACACGCCCGTATTGCACGGGTGGTGTATGCGGCCAGTGAACCGCGTGCTGGTGTAGCGGCCAGTCAGGGTGAGTTTTTTGCCCAGGAGTTTCTTAATCACCGGGTGCTGGTGGAGGGCGGACTGCTGGCGGAAGAGTCGGCACAGCTGCTCAGGGAGTTTTTCCGCGCTAGACGTCAGTAAGCATCCGGCAGCACAAAAATTATGGTGTTTCCTTGATGGCCGGGGTGTGCAGGCCGCCGAGAATGGTATCTTCACTGGCTGGCTGGGTTGACCAGGACAGGATGTCATAATAGCGACGAATGTTATTGACAAAGTGTACCGGCTCGCCGCCACGGGCAAAGCCGTGACGGGTCTGGCTGTACCACTGTTTTTGTGACAGGCGTGGCAGAATTGAGCGCACATCAATCCAGCTGTCCGGATCGAGCCCCGCTTTGGCGGTCAGTTTGCGTGCATCTTCCAGATGGCCTAGCCCGATGTTGTAAGCAGCCAAGGCAAACCAGTAGCGTTCGGGATACTGAATGCTGTCTGGCAGGCGTTGTAGCATTTGTGCGAGATATTTGGCGCCGCCACGAATACTTTGTTCCGGATCGAGGCGGTCGCGTACGCCGAGTTCTTCTGCCGTGCGCTGGGTCAGCATCATCAGGCCACGTACACCGGTTTTTGAGCGGGCCTCCGGATCCCAGTGGGACTCCTGATAACCAACGGCGGCCAGAAACTGCCATTCCAGCCCAAACTCTTTCGCGTATTGTCGGAACAGCGTTTCATACTTGGGCATGCGTTGTTGCAGGTGTTTGGCGAAAGCATTGGCACCTACATAGCCCATTACGTCGAGGTGACCGTAGTAACGTTCGACCAGCGTATCAATCAGGCCTTTATCGCGACTTTCCTGCAAGAACACATTGATTGCATCCAGCAGGCTGGTGTCGCTGTCATTGCGTGGCTGGCGGATGATCCATTGCAGGCCGATGACCGGCTCTAGGCTGAAAGCCAGCTGAATATGTGGGAAATACACCTGATGCATCGCCAGTTCGTTGGAGTTGACTACAGTGATATCAATCAGGCCTTCATCGACCATGCGTAGCAGGTCGGTGCTTTCGACCGCATCGGAAACAGAAAACTCCAATTCAGGCAGCTCCGTTTGCAGCTGTTGCAGAGACTCGGCGTGTACGCTGTCCTTGATCACCAGAATGCGTTTGCCAATCAGGTCAGCAGGCTCTCTTGGCCGTTTGCTGCCGGTGCGGTAAATGACTTGCGGGGTGACTTGCAGGTAACTGTCGCTGAATAGTGCCTGTGGCTGACGGGCCGGATTGCTGGTCATGCCGGCAGCGACCAGTATCGGCTGTTTGCTGGTACGCAGGCGCTGGAACAGCTGTTCGATGGTGTCTGCGGTTTCCACACGCACGTTTACGCCCAGTTGCTGGGCAAAGGCGGTGGCCAGGTCATATTCGAAACCCGAAGCGTCGTTATGGTCCTGAAAGTAGGTCGATGGCGTGTTGCGGGTCAGAACTACCAGTTCACCCTCGGCACGAATTTGCTCCAGGCCGCTCAGGGCGGACCGGCTGGCGTACTCGTCCTGGCAGGCCGCCAGTGCAAGCAACAGCAGCGGCAGCAGCCAGAACAGGCGATGGCGTGAACAAAGGGAAAAAGACATGTCGGCAGTATACAAAGACAGGAGAACAGGGCCAATCATTCGGCAAGTTTTATCTGTGGTTGTAGTGAAGCTTGGGCTGGCTGTTTGTTCGCTTTGATGGCGTGGGAGAGGCGGGGGCAGAATTGATTGGTCATTTGTTCCGCAGACGATTAAAATACCGCCTCCTGTTTGCTCTGATCAGAGGCTGTTTCAACGATGCTCATTTTGCGTGGTGCTCCCGCTCTTACCGAATTTCGTCATCAATCCCTGCTGCAAAAAATCCAGGCCATCGTGCCGGAAGCAGGTCAGTTGTATGCCGAGTTTGTGCATTTCCTGGATCTGTCTGCCGCACTGGGTGAGGCCGAAGAACAGCGTTTGCAGCAGTTGTTGAACTACGGCCCGCAAACACAGGCGCAAGAACCAGCGGGTCGTCTGTTCCTGGTAGTACCGCGACCGGGTACCTTGTCGACCTGGTCAAGCAAGGCTACTGACCTGCTGCGTCATGCCGGAATTGACTCGCTCAAACGCATTGAGCAAGGCATTGCCTACTACTTGGATGCGGAACTGAACGAGAGCCAGGCCAAGGCGGTGCGAGCGTTGTTGCATGATCGCATGAGCCAGGCGGTGCTGGGTGAGTTACAGGCTGCGAAAGTCCTGTTTGCGGAAGAAACGCCACGTCCGCTGACGACGGTTGATGTACTGGATGGCGGGTTGGCCGCACTGCAAAAAGCCGATGCCGAACTGGGTCTGGCTCTGGCTGAAGACGAGATGGAATATCTGGTCAGCAGTTTCGAGAAGCTGGGTCGCAACCCGCATGACGTCGAGCTGATGATGTTTGCCCAGGCCAACTCCGAGCATTGTCGTCACAAGATTTTTAACGCCAGCTGGGATATTGATGGCGAAGCGCAGCAAAAATCGCTGTTCGCCATGATCAAAAATACTTACGAAAACAACAGCACTGGCGTGCTGTCTGCTTATAAAGATAACTCTTCGGTGATCGAAGGCTTTACAGCCGGTCGTTTTTTCCCGGACGAGAATGGTGAATATACCGCTCACCAGGAACCGGTTCACATTCTGATGAAGGTGGAAACCCACAACCACCCGTCCGGCATCGCACCTTATCCGGGCGCAGGAACCGGTTCGGGCGGCGAGCTGCGCGACGAGGGTGCGACCGGTGTCGGTTCAAGACCCAAAGCAGGCCTGACCGGCTTTACTGTCTCCAGCCTGAACATTCCTGGTTATGAACTGCCGTGGGAGCTGCAGTACGGCAAACCTGGCCGCATGGTTGACGCCCTGGAAGTATTGGTTGAGGGCTCCAAGGGTGGTGCCGCGTTTAACAACGAGTTTGGCCGCCCGGTCCTCAATGGTTATGTACGCAGTTTCGAGCAGGAAGTGGCCACGGTCAATGGCAGCGAAGTGCGTGGTTATCTCAAGCCGATAGTACTGGCTGGCGGTATGGGTAACATCCGTGCCGGCCATGTACAAAAGGGCGAAATCAAGCCTGGTAGCCAGCTGATTGTACTGGGTGGTCCGGCGATGCTGATTGGTCTGGGCGGTGGTGCGGCGTCATCTGCCGATACGCTGGCCGAAGATGATCTGGACTTTGCTTCCGTACAGCGTGGCAACCCCGAGCTGGGCCGCCGTTGTCAGGAAGTGATTGACCGTTGCTGGCAGCTGGGCGAGCGCAACCCCATTTGTTTTATCCATGATGTGGGTGCCGGCGGCCTGTCCAATGCTTTCCCCGAACTGGTCAATGATGCCGGACGTGGTGGTCGTTTCCAGTTGCGTGACATGCCGACAGCACAGCCCGGCCTGAGTCCGCTGGAGCTGTGGTGTAACGAATCCCAGGAACGCTATGTGCTGGCAGTGGACAGTGAAGACCTGCCGCGCTTTGCTGCCATTTGTGAGCGTGAGCGCTGCCCGTTTGCCGTGGTCGGTGAAGCCACTGCTGAACAGCAGCTGGTGCTGGGTGATAGCCATTTTGAGAATCAGCCGGTCAATATGCCGCTGGATGTGCTGTTGGGTAAACCGCCGCGCATGCACCGTACTGTCACCCGCGAAGACAGCTGCCCGCAGCTATTTGCTGCCGACAAACTGGATCTGCCACAAAGCATTGAGCGCGTGTTGCGCCACCCGAGCGTTGCCAGCAAAAACTTTATCATTACCGCTGTCGACCGCAGTGTGACCGGTTTGGTGGTGCGTGATCAGCTGGTTGGTCCCTGGCAGGTACCGGTGGCCGACTGTGCCGTTACCGCACAAAGCTTTGACAGCAACTTCGGTGAAGCCATGGCCATGGGCGAACGTACTCCGGTGGCCATTCTGAATGCCCCGGCGTCTGGTCGTCTGGCTGTTGGCGAGACCATCACCAACCTTGCCGCCGCGCGTATTGAGAAGTTGAGCGACATTCGCTTGTCTGCCAACTGGATGGCCGCAGCCGGCCACCCCGGCGAAGATGCCCGCTTGTACGAAACCGTGAAAGCGGTTGGCATGGAGCTGTGCCCACAGCTGGATATCACCATTCCGGTTGGTAAAGACTCCATGTCGATGAAAACCCGCTGGCAGGAAAATGGCGAAGAAAAAACCGTTACCTCGCCGGTATCCCTGATTATCAGTGGCTTTGCACCGGTGCCGGATATACGCAAAACCCTGACTCCGCAGTTGCAGCTGGGGCAGGGCGAGACCACCCTGTTGTTGATTGATCTGGGCCGTGGTCAAAACCGTCTGGGCGGCTCGATTCTGGCTCAGGTATACAGCGAACTGGGCGATGTTACCCCGGATGTGGACAATGCTGCCGACCTGAAAGCTTTCTTTGACAGCATTCAGCAACTCAACCAGCAGGACAAGCTGCTGGCCTATCATGACCGTTCCGACGGTGGCCTGGTGGCGACCGTGACGGAAATGGCGTTTGCCGGTCATTGTGGTCTGAATCTGGGACTGGATACGCTGGGCGTGACTGCCGAGCAGGCCAATGCAGCATTGTTCACTGAAGAACTGGGAGCAGTGATTCAGGTGCGCACTGCAGATGTTCCGGCTGTCTTGGCGCTGTTTAACCAGAATGGTCTGGAAGGTTGTGTCAATGCAATTGGTCAGCCGCAGGCAGGCAATGACATTATCATCAGCCTGGCCGGCAAGGAACTGTATCGTGGGCAGCGTAGCCGTCTGCATCAGGTCTGGAGCGAGACCAGCTACCAGATTGAGCGACTGCGTGACAACAGTGATTGCGTACAGCAGGAATTTGCCGGTCTGCAGGATGAGCAAAATCCTGGTCTCAGCGCCAACCTGACGTTTGACATCAATCAGGACTTGAGCGCGCCTTACCTGAATATGGGTGCCAAGCCACAGGTTGCCATTTTGCGCGAGCAGGGCAGTAACGGTCAGGTTGAACTGGCTGCGGCATTTGATCGTGCCGGTTTTGCTGCAATTGACGTACACACCAGCGACCTGATCAGTGGCCGCATCAACCTGGCTGACATGAAGGGGCTGGCAGTCAGTGCCGGATTCTCCTTTGGTGATGCCTTTGGTGCCGGGGCTGGCTGGGCCAACAGCATTCTGCTGAGTGAACCGCTGCGCGAGCAGTTTGCCAGCTACTTTACCCGCAGCGACAGCTTCACGCTGGGAGTGGGTAACGGTTGTCAGATGTTGACCCGCCTGCAAGAGTTGATTCCCGGTGCCGAACATTGGCCACTGTTTGCAGAAAACACCTCCGAGCGTTTCGAGAGCCGTCTGAGCATGGTTGAAGTGCAGGAATCGCCATCTATCCTGTTGGCCGGCATGGCCGGTTCTTGTTTGCCGGTCACGGTAGCTTGTGCCAGTGGTCGTGCCGAGTTTGCCAGCGAGGACGCACGTACAGCGGCCAACGCCTCGGGACTGGTAGCGCTGCGCTTTACCGATAATCATGGTCAGGTAACTGCTGCCTATCCGGCCAACCCTTGCGGCACGCCGGACGGCATTACCGGTCTGACCAGTCGTGATGGGCGTGTCACTCTGCTGATGCCAAACCCTGAGCGGTTGTTCCGCGCGGTACAGCAGTCCTGGCATCCGCATGACTGGCAGGAAAACGGCGCCTGGTTGCGCCTGTTTGGCAATGCCCGTACCTGGGTTAACTAAGCAGTCGGTTTACATCAACGCCGCCCTTTGAGGCGGCGTTTTTGTTGGTGTCCAGGCAGAACGGTGTTTTGGCAAGACCGCACTGGTCGGCACGGACACAAATCGTACAGCTTGCAGTGGGCGGACAGAGAGAGTGAAAAATGTCACAATGCGGGCATTCCGCATAAATGCCCAAGGAGATTGAAAATGAGCGTCAGGTGTCCAGCTGCTGCCATTGCCCGGCAAATTCTGAACGGTTTTGATACTTATCGAAAGGAGTTTCGCCAGATCACCAATCTTGGGCGTTACCGCTTTGAACAGGCACAGTGGCAGGAGATTCAGCATGCTTCTGCCCGCCGTATCCAGATATACAAGGAACATATCCTGCAGACCCGCGAAGGGCTGGTCAGTCTGTATGGAGAAGAAATGTTGCTGGACGTGGACAACTGGTCCGAAATCAAAAAATCCTATATTGGCCAGATTGATCTGCGTCTGGACGACGAGCTGTCGGAAACCTGGTACAACTCGATTTTCAACAGCCTGTTCAGCCACGACAAGATCTGTAATGAAAATATGTTCGTACAGACCACCCGTACGGGTCGGGTCAGTGGCGAAACACCGATGCAGATTCGTGTGTACCGCCCGGAGGGCGACCTGAAGGGGACTTTGCGTCAGCTGATGGAGGATTACCGTTTTGAAATTCCCTATGCCAACCCCGAAGCGGATCTGGAACGGATTGAATATCAGCTGCGTGCCAGCCTGCCGGACTGGGTATGCAAGGACCCCGAACTGCAAATCGAGCTGTACAGCTCGCGCCTGTACCGCAACAAGGGTGCTTATATTCTGGGACGGATTTTCACCACCGAAGACCAGTGGCCGCTGATATTTCCGCTGCTGAATATCGAAGGGCAAGGTGTGCGCTTTGATGCGGCGATCACTGACGAAGCCGAAGCTTCGATCATATTCTCCTTCACCCGTTCGTATTTTATGGTACGAGTGGCCTATCCCGCCGAGTTCATCAGTTTTTTGCAGAAAATTCTGCCGCGCAAACACTTGTCGGAGCTGTATACCTCGATTGGGTTTTACAAGCAGGGCAAAACCGAGTTTTACCGCTCGTTGATGCAGCACCTGGATGACACCGATGACCTGTTTGTCATGGCCCCCGGGATTCGCGGCATGGTCATGACGGTCTTTACCCTGCCTGGCTTCGCCACGGTATTCAAAGTGATCAAGGATCGCTTCTCACCGTCAAAAACAGTGGACCGTGCCATGGTGATCGACCGCTACCGGCTGGTCAAATACGTTGACCGGGTCGGGCGGCTGGCTGATACGCAGGAGTTTTCCGATTTGCGTTTTCCACTCAGCAAATTTGATCCCGAATGTCTGGAGGAATTGCTGGAAGTGGCACCTGCCACCATCGAAGTGCAGGGTGACGAAGTGTTGGTGCGGCACTGCTGGACCGAGCGGCGCATGACTCCGCTGAATATTTATCTGGACAATGCCACCAGCGAGCAGCAAGTGCGTGATGCGCTGGAAGATTATGGCTGGGCGATCAAACAGCTGGCTGCCGCCAATATTTTTCCGGGCGACATGCTGCTGAAAAACTTTGGCGTTACCCGCCATGGCCGGGTAGTGTTTTATGACTACGATGAAATCACCTATCTGACCGAAGTGAACTTCCGGGTCATTCCGCCGCCGCGTTATCCGGAAGATGAGTGGGCTGCAGAGCCCTGGTATTCGGTCGCGCCCAATGACGTGTTTCCCGAAGAGTTTCCGGTATTTTTGTTTACCGACATACACCACCGAAAGATCTTCAACCAGTTGCACGGCGACCTGTTCAAGGCCAGCTACTGGCAAGGGTTGCAGGAAGCAATCAGCGAAGGCAAGGTGATTGATGTTTTCCCGTATAAACGGCGTAACGATCCGGAATACACCTATACCGCCTAAGGCAATGACCTGTCAGCCGGATGCCGTGTCATGATTGAACAGCACCCGGCCATTGAGAAAAACCTGTGCACAGACTATAATTCTGTGCTTTAAATTTTCCCGTACGGGAGCACCCCCATGCTGCGTATCAGTCAAGAAGCCCTCACATTTGATGATGTACTCCTTATCCCCGGTTACTCCGAAGTATTGCCCAAGGACGTCACCCTCAAGACTCGCCTGACCCGCGAGATTGAAATCAATATTCCATTGTTGTCCGCTGCCATGGACACCGTCACCGAAGCGCGCCTGGCAATTGCCATGGCCCAGGAAGGCGGTATTGGTATCGTGCACAAAAACATGACCATCGAGCAGCAAGCGGCTGAAGTACGCAAAGTAAAGCGTTATGAAACCGCGATTGTGAACGATCCGGTCACTGTCACCTCCAGTATGAAAACCGTTGACCTGCTGGCCCAAACCCGCGAGCTGGGTTTTTCCGGTTTTCCGGTGATTGATGACGGCAAACTGGTCGGTATTGTTACCGGTCGTGACCTGCGTGTCATGCCCAATACCTGCGACACAGTTGCTGCGATCATGACGCCCAAAGAGCGTCTGGTCACTGTGGCGGAAGGCACCGGTCTGGAAGAAATCAAAGCCAAGCTGTATCAGCACCGCATCGAAAAAATGCTGATCGTCAATGACAGCTTCGAGCTGCGCGGCATGGTGACTTTTCGCGATATTGAAAAAGCTCGCAGCTACCCGCTGGCTTCCAAAGACCAGCAGGGCCGTCTGCGTGTTGGTGCGGCAGTTGGTACCGGCGCTGATACTGAGCAGCGCATTACCGCGCTGGCGGCTGTTGGCGTGGATGTGATCGTCGTTGATACCGCGCACGGCCACTCGAAAGGCGTGATTGACCGTGTACGCTGGGTCAAGGAAAACTTTCCGCAAGTGCAGGTGATTGGCGGCAATATCGCCACTGCCGAAGCTGCGCTGGATCTGGTCAAGGCAGGCGCTGATGCGGTTAAGGTCGGCATCGGTCCTGGCTCCATCTGCACCACCCGCATTGTGGCCGGTGTTGGCGTACCGCAAATTTCCGCGATTGCCAACGTCTCCGCAGCCCTGAAAGGCACAGGTGTGCCGATGATCGCTGACGGCGGCATCCGCTTCTCAGGTGATCTGGCCAAGGCGATTGTTGCCGGTGCCGATACTGTGATGATGGGCTCGATGTTTGCCGGTACCGAAGAATCGCCGGGTGAAATCGAACTGTTTCAGGGTCGCTCGTACAAATCTTACCGTGGCATGGGCTCGCTGGGCGCCATGGCGCAAGCACAAGGCTCGTCCGACCGTTACTTCCAGGACAGCGCAGGTGGTGCCGAGAAGCTGGTGCCGGAAGGTATTGAAGGCCGTGTACCGTACAAGGGTGCCATGGGCGCAATCGTGCATCAGATGATGGGTGGCCTGCGTGCAGCCATGGGTTACACCGGTTGTGCCACCATCGAAGACATGCGTACCAAACCACAGTTTGTACGTATTACCGGTGCTGGCATGGCCGAGTCCCACGTACACGATGTACAAATCACCAAGGAAGCGCCGAACTATCGCGTCGGCTAATCCCTTAACAAACCGCCTCAGGGCGGTTTGTTGTTTTAAGAGTCAACATTGAGAGAATCCATATGGCCACACAAGACATTCATGCAGAACGCATTCTGGTTCTGGACTTTGGCTCCGAATACACCCAGCTGATTGCCCGCAAGGTGCGCGGTGCTGGCGTGTACTGTGAGGTACACCCGTTTGATATGGACGAAGCCGCTTTGCGTGCGTTCAACCCGCGCGGTGTGATTCTCTCCAACGATCCGGCAGCCGAACCGTTGGTCGAGAACCCGCAACCGGTGGCTGCTCTGTACCAGCTGAATGTACCTGTATTGAGTATTGGCTATGCCCCTGCTGACTTGCCGGCTGCAGTGGTACACAGCGTCGCCTATGACGACAACAGCACACCTGCCGAAGTAGAGCAGTTTGTGCTGCAGAGTTGCGGTTGCTCGGGGCGGTGGACGCCAGCCAACATCATTGATGATGCGATTGCCAAGGTGCGCGCTCAGGTAGGCGAGCGCAAAGTGCTGCTGGGCCTGTCCGGCGGTGTGGACTCCTCGGTGGTGGCAGCATTGCTGCATCGTGCGATTGGCGACCAGCTGACCTGTGTGTTTGTGGATCACGGCCTGTTGCGCCTGCACGAAGGTGACCAGGTCATGCGCATGTTTGCTGACAACATGGGCGTCAAGGTCATTCGGGTTGATGCAGAACAGCGCTTCCTGGGTTTGCTGGCAGGTGTCAGCGATCCGGAAGAAAAGCGCAAAATCATTGGCCGCACCTTTATTGAGGTTTTTGATGAAGAAGCGGGCAAGCTGGAAGGTATCGACTTTCTGGCACAGGGTACCATCTACCCCGACATCATTGAGTCAGTGGCAATCAAGCACGGCAAGGCGCGGGTAATCAAGTCGCACCACAACGTCGGCGGCCTGCCGGAAGATATGAAGTTTGAGCTGGTAGAGCCGCTGAAAGAGCTGTTCAAGGACGAGGTGCGCAAACTTGGTGTTGAGCTGGGGCTGCCCAAAGAAATGGTCTATCGTCACCCGTTCCCGGGGCCGGGTCTGGGTGTGCGCATTCTGGGTGAAATCAAGAAGGAATATGCTGACATCCTGCGTCAGGCCGACCACATTTTTATCGAAGAACTGCGCGCCGCAGGCTGGTATGACAAGACCAGTCAGGCATTTGCCGTGTTTGTACCGGTTAAATCGGTTGGTGTGGTCAATGACGAGCGTCGCTACGCCTGGGTTGTTTCCCTGCGTGCGGTGGAAACCATCGACTTCATGACTGCCCGTTGGGCACACTTGCCGTATGAACTGATCGATAAGGTATCGACCCGCATTATCACCGAGATCGAAGGTATTTCACGGGTGGTATATGACGTATCGAGCAAGCCGCCAGCGACGATTGAGTGGGAATAAAACGATAGGGGCGGCCGCTTTGACCGGAGTGCTGCCTCCAACT
>CAZBXG010000011.1:23488-35349 GCA_964495925.1 uncultured Thiopseudomonas sp. | reverse complement strand
AACCAGATTGGCGATGTGCTGCTGACTTTTGAAAACGAAGCCATGATGATCGCCCGCGAGTTTGAAGCCAACTCATTCGAGGTGGTCTATCTCAGCGTTAGCGTGGAGGCCGAGCCGCCAGTGGCTCTGGTGGAAAAAGTCGTTGAACGCAAAGGCAGCCGCGAGCTGGCCCAGGCCTACCTCGAATACCTGTGGGCCGACGAACCACAACGCATTGCCGCCAACAATTACCTGCGTCCGCGCAATCCTGAAATTCTGGCCGAGTTTGCTGACCGTTTTCCGAAAATCGACCTGGTCTCAGCCGAAAAAACTTTTGGCAGCTGGAGCCATATCCAGCAGACCCACTTCAACGATGGTGGTGTATTCGATCAAATTTACAGCAACAAGTAGTAAGCGCCCATAAAAAACGCCCCGACAGCTCATTGACTGCCGGGGCGTTTTTGTTTGTTCGAGCCGGTTATTTTTTCTTTACGTACAGCACCAGATTGTGATCAACCAACTCATATCCCATCTGCTCGACAATTTCTTTTTGCCGCTGCTCAATTTCTTCATCAAAAAACTCGAACACCTCACCCGAATCAACGCAGACAATGTGATCATGATGCTCGCCATCGTCCAGCTCAAATACGGCATGGCCACCATCAAAGTTGTGGCGAATTACCAGTCCTGCCGCCTCAAACTGGGTCAGCACTCTGTACACGGTAGCCAAGCCAACATCGTCCCCGGCTTCCATCAGCGCTTTGTAAACATCTTCGGCACTCATGTGACGCTGACCACAGCAAGCGTCCAGAATTTGCATGATTTTGACACGCGGCAAGGTGACTTTTAAACCAGCCTTACGCAATTCAACATTTTCAGACATAATCAACTTCTCACAACATGCGGTTTCGCTTACACCTGATTGCAGGTATGCTTTCCCATCCATCAAATTGCCCAACAACGATAGTGGAAGTTCTTCACCAATGCAAAAGAAACATTTTCTACGCAGTCTGAGTCTGGCTGCCTTTGTCACTCTGGCCGGCTGCTCCGTTCCGGGAGTTTACAAAGTTGATATCCAGCAGGGCAACGTGATCACCCAGGACATGATCAACCAGCTGCGTCCCGGCATGACCGAGCAGCAAGTGCGTTTTATCATGGGCACATCCCTGATCAGCGACACCTTCAATCCGCGTCGCTGGGACTATCTGTACAGCATGGAACCGGGCCGCCAGGAGCGCCGTCAGGAGCGCATCAGTCTGATCTTTAACGAGCAAGGCCTGCTCACGGGCCTGCAAGGCGACTTTATGCCCGGCATCAGCAGGGATCAGGCGATTCTGGGTAGCCCCGACGAGCCAGAAGTCACCGCCTACCCTGACACCGACATCAATGTAGAAGAAGAACTCTAACTTTCTATTGATTTCTGGCCGAGTCCGGTTTGAATATTCCGGAGCGGCCAGCAAACAAGTCTTTTAGCCCTGCTTTCTTTCTTCCTTCTCGCGTGCTGCCCGTTCAGCGCGCTGTTTGCGAACTTCTTTCGGATCAACCAGCAGCGGACGATAAACCTCGACCCGCTCGCCTTCCTCCAGCGCTTGCTCGTCCGGTTTGGCCACTGCCTTGCCAAAAATCCCCAGCGGGCTTTGCGCCAGATCCAGACCTGGAAAATCCTGCTCCAGCCCTGACTGTAATGCAGCTTGTCGTACTGTAGTGCCGTGCGGTACCTGCAACGAGACAATTTTTTGCTTGTCGGCCAATGCGTAGGCCACTTCCACATTCAACATTGCTTCACCCATACAGTTGCTGTGCCCGCTGACAAAACGCATCCACCATCGTGTTGGCAGCATGCGTAAACAGCGGTCCCAAAGTGGCACGCATGATCGCTCCCGAGTAGGCAAACTCCAAGTCCAGACTGATTTTACTGGCCTCGCCAGTTAGTGCCTGAAAAGTCCATACGCCCTGCAAATGACTAAAAGGGCCTTCCACCAGCTGCATTTCAATCCGCTCACCGGGTACCAGCCGGTTTTGCGTAGTGAAACGCTGCGACAATCCGGCCTTGGCCACTGTCAATTCGGCCCGCATGTGTTCAGACGAGCTTTCCAGCACCTTGCTGGCTCCGCACCAGGGCAGAAACTCAGGATAGGCTCGCACGTCATTGACCATGTCAAACAAGGCTTGCGCCGGATAAGGCAGCAGGGCCGAACGGTTAATCTTGGTAGTCATCGGATCACATTGCATCCCAAACACAATTCAATGGCGCAACAGTCTACCGAAACCTGCCTGTCTGCAACAGTCGCACTTTACCGTACTGGCACAAGCCCGCCCCGTCAGCACATAAGAACACATTTGCCTGCACGCTACTCGCCAGAACCCGTTATTACCTCTATAATGCCGCCCTTATGGCTAAAGCAAAAAAGAAAGTTCTCAAGGGAACCATTGCGCTCAACAAGAAAGCGCATCACGACTACTTTATCGAGCACCGCTTTGAGGCGGGGCTTGCGCTCACCGGCTGGGAAGTGAAAAGCCTGCGTGAAGGCAAAGCCCAGCTGGTGGACAGTTATGTTTTGCTCAAAGACGGCGAAGCCTGGCTGATGGGCTGTCATATTTCGCCTCTGCAAACCGCCAGCACCCACGTTATTACCGATCCGACCCGTACCCGCAAATTGTTGCTGCACAAGCGCGAGCTGGAGCGGCTGTTCGGTGGTGTTCAGCGTCAGGGCTATACCTGCGTCGCGCTGGCCCTCTACTGGAAAAAACATCTGGTCAAATGCGAAATCGCTCTGGCCAAGGGCAAAAAAGATTTCGACAAACGCCATGTTCTCAAAGAGCGTGATTCCCAGCGTGAAATGCAGCGCGTCCTGCGCGAAAAGAACAAGTAACAATATCCAGCTGGTCCTGGGCCCAGTCCTGACCAGCACAGCTCCACTACTAACCCCCCGACCCTTTCCGCAGACAACTTTCATCACTGTTTGCCGGACCAGTTCGCTGTCATATCCGGCTTTTTAAAAATCCTGATTTCGACATACATCAGGCCTTGGCTGACTCGCTACAATAGTTCTGCCCAACAAGCCCGAAGCCCTCTTCAGACCATCACACCCCACGCCGCACTGCATATTCAGGCTCAGGCGCGGGCACACCACCGCCGGTCATTTTCGTGTAAAGTACTGTTCTCTCTTCATCTTTTCAGACTATTCAGCGAGTTCCATGTCCAAGTCCAACGCCCACACTCCAATGATGCAGCAGTATTGGCAGTTAAAAAATCAACACCCCGACCAGATCATGTTTTACCGCATGGGCGACTTTTACGAACTCTTTTATGACGATGCAAAAAAAGCCGCCCACCTGCTGGACATCACGCTGACCTCCCGCGGCCAGTCTGCTGGTCAGGCCATCCCGATGGCCGGCATTCCACATCACTCAGTCGAAGGTTATCTGGCCAAACTGGTCAAGCTGGGCGAGTCAGTGGTGATTTGCGAGCAGGTTGGCGACCCGGCCACCAGCAAAGGCCCGGTCGAACGCCAGGTCGTACGCATCATCACACCGGGCACCATCACCGACGAAGCCCTGCTTGACGAGTATCAGGACAGCCTGATCGCTGCCATTCTGGGTGAGGAGCAATTATTCGGACTGGCCGTTCTGGATATCAGCAGTGGACGTTTTCAGGTACAGGAAGTGCAGAACGAAAACAGCCTGCTTGCCGAACTGGCCCGTTATAACCCTGCTGAACTGCTGTTGCCGGAAGACAGTCCGCTGCTTGGTCTTTTGCCCGCCCAGCGCAGTCGTCAGCAACGTCCGGTCTGGGAATTCGATATCGACAGTGCCCACAAGGCGCTCTGTCAGCAGCTCGGCACCAAAGACTTGCGCGGTTTTGGCTGTGACAACCTGACTCTGGCACTCGGCGCAGCCGGTTGCCTGCTGCAATATGCCAAGGACACCCAGCGCACCGCCCTGCCCCATATCCGCAACCTGAGCCATGAACAAGCCAGTGACAGCGTAGTGCTGGATGCGGCAACCAGACGCAATCTTGAGCTGGACCACAACCTGTCCGGCGGACGCGATAACACTTTGCTCTCGGTGGTGGACCGCTGCCAGACTGCGATGGGCACCCGTCTGCTCACTCGCTGGCTGCATCGCCCGTTGCGCCGTCGTGAAGTGCTGGAGCAACGCCAGAATGCCATTGCCCACTTGCTGGCCGACTACCACTTTGAAACCCTGCAACCGCTACTCAAACATATTGGTGATACCGAACGCGTACTGGCGCGAGTTGCTTTGCGCAGCGCACGGCCACGCGACCTGGCCCGCTTGCGTGATGCCCTGAATGCCCTGCCGGAATTACAACAGGCGCTCCAGCCTTTTGCCGCAGACCGTCTGGTCACACTGGCCGAAGAAATCAGTCAGTTCCCGGAGCTTGCAGACACCCTCTCCCGCGCCATCATCGACAACCCGCCAGCGGTCATCCGCGAAGGCGGCGTGCTCAAGGCCGGCTACCATGCCGAACTGGATGAGCTGCTCAATATCAACGAAAATTCCGCCCAGTTTCTGCTTGATCTGGAAGCCCGTGAAAAGGAGCGTACCGGTCTCAACAACCTCAAGGTTGGCTACAACCGGGTTCACGGCTATTTCATCGAGCTGCCCAGCCGACAGGCAGAACAGGTACCAATGGACTACATTCGCCGCCAAACACTCAAAGGCAGCGAGCGCTTCATTACCGCCGAGCTGAAAGAGTTTGAAGACAAGGCGCTGTCAGCCAAAAGCCGCGCCTTGGCACTGGAAAAGCAACTATATGATGAACTGGTCGAAAGACTGATCGGCGAACTCGGCGACCTGCAACTCAGTGCCATGGCTTTGGCCGAGCTGGATGTACTGGTCAACCTGGCCAGTCGCGCGCTGGATCTTGACCTGTGCCGCCCGGAGTTTGTCGAACAGGCAGCCCTGCACATCGAGCAAGGCCGCCACCCTGTCGTTGAACAGGTGTTAACCACTCCTTTTGTCGCCAATGATGTCGAGCTGCACGATGACCGGCGCATGCTGGTTATCACCGGTCCGAACATGGGCGGTAAATCAACCTATATGCGGCAAACAGCACTGATTGTCTTGCTGGCTCATATTGGCAGCTATGTACCCGCCAGCGCCTGCCGCCTGTCACCTGTAGACCGTATTTTTACCCGTATCGGTTCCAGCGACGATCTGGCCGGTGGCCGTTCCACCTTTATGGTGGAGATGAGTGAAACCGCCAATATTCTGCACAACGCCACCGAGCACAGCCTGGTACTGATGGATGAAGTCGGTCGCGGCACCAGCACCTTTGATGGCCTGTCGCTGGCCTGGGCCGCCGCCGAGCAGCTGGCCAGTCTGCGCAGCTGGACCCTGTTTGCCACCCACTATTTTGAACTGACTGGCCTGCCCGATCAGCTGGAGCATGTCGCCAACGTGCACCTGAGCGCTACCGAGCACAAAGAACGTATCGTCTTTCTGCACCATGTTTTGCCCGGCCCGGCCAGTCAAAGCTATGGTCTGGCCGTAGCACAGCTGGCCGGAGTACCCGAGCCGGTGATCGACCGCGCCCGGCAGCACCTGTTCCTGCTGGAACAAAGCAGTCTGGAACAACCTCTGGCCCCGCCCCTGGAAATACGTGACGCTCCGCTGCAGGCCGACCTGTTTGCCAGCGCACCCCATCCGGTGGCCGAAGCCTTGAGCAAAATCAATCCGGATGAGTTAAGCCCACGTCAGGCACTGGAATTGTTATATATGTGGAAGGACAGGTTCTAACATCCGGCAACACAAGCTGCTAGAATGCCTGAGTTTGCATCAGAAGCCTGCGCCGAATGTTGTCTGTCTGATGAGTCAACAGTACAACCCGATCCGTTCGATTTCTGATGACATAAAGTATTTATCCGGTTCCGCACCATTGGCTGCAGACCGGAGCACTGCACATATTCAAGTAAAAATGCCCGGTTTTTTGCATAATAATTAAGTAACCGGCAAACACCGTTTGGAGAATCCGACATGACATTTGTGGTAACCGACAACTGCGTCAAGTGCAAATACACCGACTGTGTGGAAGTCTGCCCGGTTGACTGTTTCTACGAAGGCCCCAACTTCCTGGTCATTCACCCCGACGAATGCATTGACTGCGCCCTGTGTGAGCCCGAGTGTCCGGCTGCAGCCATCTACGCCGAGGACGAAGTGCCCGAGGACATGCAGGAATACACCGAACTGAACGCCGAACTGGCGGAAATCTGGCCAAACATCAGCGAGAAGAAAGATCCGCTGCCCGATGCCGAAGAGTGGGACGGCGTAGCCGACAAGCTCCAGTATCTGGAGCGGTAACATCCAGAAAGGCGCTGCATGGTTCAGCGCCTTTTTTCTATCTGCTCTTTATTCACATATTTTACGCAAAAGGTTCTGCATACATGACTCTGCGTCGCACCAAAATTGTTGCCACCATCGGTCCCGCCTGCGATCAGCCCGGCGTGCTGGAACAGCTGATTCTGGCCGGCATGAATGTGGCCCGACTGAATTTTTCTCACGGCACCGCCGACGAACACCGCCAACGCGCCTGCCTGATTCGGGAACTGGCCAGCAAACATGATCGTCATGTAGCACTGCTCGGCGACCTGCAAGGTCCGAAAATCCGCATTGCCCGCTTCACTGACGGTCAAATCGAACTGCAAGCCGGTGCTGCCTTTGCCTTTTCCATCAGCCACCCGAAAGATGCCGGCACCAGCGAGCGAGTTTGTATTGACTACCCCGGCTTGGTCACCGATTGCGTCGTAGGCGACGAGCTGCTGCTGGACGATGGCCGCGTGGTATTGCGTGTCGAGGAAGTCACACCCGACAGTCTGGAGTGCCGGGTGCTGATTGGTGGCACCCTGTCCAACCACAAAGGCATCAACAAGCGTGGCGGCGGCCTGACTGCTCCTGCCCTGACCGACAAGGACCGTGAAGACATCCTGCTGGCTGCCGAGCTGGAGCTGGAATATATCGCCGTATCCTTTCCGCGCGACGCTGCCGACATGGAGCTGGCCCGTGAACTACGCGACAAGGCGGGCAGCAACGCTTGGCTGGTGGCAAAAATCGAACGTGCCGAAGCCGTGATGAATGACGAAGTATTGGCCGGCCTGATCGAAGCCAGTGATGCAGTCATGGTCGCCCGTGGCGATCTGGCTGTAGAAATCGGTGACGCTGAACTGGTTGGTATCCAGAAAAAAATTATTGCTGCTTCACGACGTCACAACAAGGCCGTGATTACTGCCACGCAAATGATGGAGTCAATGATCAGTAGCCCGATGCCGACCCGTGCAGAAGTCTCTGATGTCGCCAACGCCGTACTGGACAATACCGACGCGGTGATGCTGTCGGCGGAAACTGCTGCCGGAAAATATCCGGTTGAAGCGGTACAGGCCATGGCCCGAATTTGCCTTGGAGCCGAACGCTCGCCTTCGCTGCGCTCGTCATCGCACCGTATTGGTCGCGAGTTTGCCCGACAGGATGAAAGCATTGCACTGGCGACCATGTACATTGCCAACCACTTCCCCGGCGTCAAAGCCATTATTGCCCTGACCGAAAGCGGCCATACGCCACTGGTCATGACCCGCATCCGTTCCACCATGCCGGTGTATGCTTTTGCTTCGAGCCGCTCTACACAGGCGCGAGTTGCATTGTTTCGCGGAGTGGAAACAGTGTCATTTAACCCGTCCGATTACCCGCCGGAGCAGGTATGTACGGCCGCGATCAAACATCTGGTTGAGCGTGGCGTGGTCGAGCCTGGCGACTGGGTGATCCTGACCCAGGGCGACACCCACCACCAGGTGGGCTGCACCAACACAATGAAAGTGCTACAGGTCAGCGGCTGACAAAATCCAGCCCTGCCTCGCGCAGGGCTACCATCACTTCGGCCATCGGCAGCCCCACCACATTGGTGTAGCTGCCGGCAATCGAGCTGACAAACTGGCCACCTTTGCCCTGAATGGCATAGCCGCCCGCCTTGTCCAGCTGCTCGCCAGTTTGCCAGTACCAGTCCACTTCCCGCTCCAGCACATTACGGAAAAACACCGTGGTACTGATGCGCTGGACACGAATGCAATCTGCTGTTTTCAGGGCAAATGCCGTCATCACCACATGCGGGCGACCAGACAGGCTACGCAACATGGCGGCAGCCTGCTCGCGACTTTCCGGCTTGCCCAGCAACTCGTTTTCCAGCACCACAATAGTATCGGCAGCCAGCACCAGCGCACCGGCTGGTTCTTCCAGCATCAACAGGCCAGCCTCGGCTTTTTCCTTGGCCATGCGTTCGACATAATTGGCCACAGGCTCCTGCGGACGGCGGTTTTCATCAATCGCCACATCCAGTGCGGTAAAAGACAAACCCAGCTGCGTCAGCAAGTCGCGACGACGGGGAGAAGTAGAAGCAAGAAACAGGTTCAAAAGGCAGGCCTTGGTAAACAATTGTTGCTGGGCTTGCAATTCTACACCTGCTGCCAGACAACATACAGCGACAACCGGCTTTTTGTCCTGAATGCCGGGGCTGTGACAACAGGTCGCAACTTGCCCTGCCCCGGTATGAAAGCCTGCTTCTTATCAACATATAGCCAAATACTCTGGCTGTTCAGGGCCTTAAACTTGTGCCAGGAGGACGCCTAAAGGATAATACGGCCACTATTTTTTCGGGTTCCGGCTAATAAATATCCATGAACGAGTTAGTTCTTATTGCCCTGAGTGCGATCCTGGTCAACAACTTTGTCCTGGTGCAGTTTTTGGGCCTGTGTCCCTTTATGGGCGTTTCCAAAAAGATCGAAACAGCCATCGGCCTGTCGCTGGCCACCACCTTTGTCCTGACTATCGCCGCCATCTGCAGCTATTTACTGCAAGCCTATGTATTGCGGCCACTGGACTTGGAATTTTTGCGTACCATCAGCTTTATTGTGGTGATTGCCGTAGTGGTCCAGTTCACCGAAATGCTGGTCAATAAAACCAGCCCGGTGCTGTATCGTGTGCTTGGCATTTTCTTGCCGCTGATTACCACCAACTGCATTGTGCTGGGTGTAGCACTGCTTAATGCCAATCGGATCGAGTATGGTTTTGTTGCCTCCAGCGTCAACGGCTTCGCTGCCGGGCTGGGCTTTTCACTGGTACTGGTGCTGTTCGCCGCCATGCGCGAACGTATCGCCCTGGCTGATGTGCCCAAACCTTTTCAGGGCGCAGCCATCGGCATGATCACCGCCGGGCTGATGTCTCTGGCCTTCATGGGCTTCAGCGGGCTGGTCAAACTATGAGCATGGTTCTGTTTGCCGTCATCACCCTGACAGTGCTGTGCCTGATTTTCGGAGCCATCCTCGGTTTTGCTGCCGTGCGCTTTCGCGTGGAAGGCAACCCGATTGTTGACCAGATCAACAGCCTACTGCCACAAACCCAGTGCGGCCAATGCGGTTACCCCGGTTGCCGCCCCTATGCCGAAGCCATTGCCAACGGCGACAAAATCAACAAGTGCCCGCCCGGTGGTGAAGCGACCATCCAGGCACTAGCCGATCTGCTGGATGTCGAACCTGAACCGTTGGATGCCGTCGAAGGCGAGAAGCCTGTACAAGTGGCCTACATCCGTGAAGACGAATGCATCGGTTGCACCAAATGCATTCAGGCCTGTCCGGTTGATGCCATTTTGGGCGCGGCCCGACAAATGCACACGGTTATCATCAGCGAATGCACCGGCTGTGACCTGTGTGTTGAACCCTGTCCGGTTGATTGTATTGAAATGCGTCCGGTCACCGGCGACCTGCGCAGCTGGAGCTGGCAGCAACCCGTCGGCACACCCGACCTGATCTTGATCGCCACTGACCGGGAGATACAGGCATGACAAGCAACTGGCCCCTGCACAGATTCCACGGCGGTATTCATCCACCAGAAAACAAGGCACAGTCGACTCGCGAGCCGATCCGCTCTGCTCCTGTACCTGCATTACTGGTAGTACCTCTGCTGCAGCATATCGGACAACCCGCTGCCCCCTGCGTCAGTGAAGGCGAATATGTCTATAAAGGCCAGCTGATCGCCAGCCCGTCCGGACTTGGCACGCCAATTCATGCCCCCAGCTCGGGGACTGTTCAGCGCATTGGTGCAGCACCCTATCCGCACGCTTCCGGCCAGCTATTTACCGCCATCGAAATTGCTACTGATGGCAAAGACCAATGGCACCCTGACATCCAGTCGACTGACCCGGCCCAAATAGATGACAAGCAATTACTGCAACTGATTGCCGACGCCGGCATTAGCGGTATGGGCGGCGCCGGTTTTCCAACCGCCACCAAACTGCACAGCGGTCAACAAGCCAGTATTGACACGCTAATCATCAACGGCACCGAGTGCGAACCCTATATCACCGCCGATGACATGCTGATGCGCGAGCGTGCCACGGAAACTACTGCCGGTGCAGCCATCCTGCAACGATTGCTGCAAGCTCGCCAGGTCGTCATTGCCATTGAAGACAACAAGCCTCTGGCTATTGCTGCCATGCAACATGCCGTGCAGACACCTGACTGGCATGTGGTCAGCATTCCTACCCTATACCCGTCCGGTGGCGAGCGCCAGCTGATTAAAATCATTACCGGCCAAGAAGTACCGACCGGCCAGCTGCCCGCCCATATCGGTGTTGTCTGCCAGAACGTCGGCACAGCTGTTGCCGTGCATGATGCGGTGTACCTGGGTCGTCCATTGGTGTCACGCATCACCACCTTAACCGGCACAGCTTTGCGCCAGCCAATAAATGTGGAATGCCTAATCGGTACGCCGATCATCGAGTTATTGAACCTGGCCGGCCTTGACCACGGGCAAATGAATCGTGTCATTGTCGGCGGCCCGATGATGGGTTTTAGTCTCAGCGACCTCAATGCTCCCGTCATCAAAACCAGTAACTGCCTGATTGCCAGCACAGAGGCAGAGATGCCGGCTCCAGAACCAGCCCTGCCCTGTATTCGCTGTGGCGAGTGCGAACTGGCCTGCCCCGCCACCTTGCTACCACAACAGCTGCTGTTTTTTGCCCAGGGCGGCGAACACGAGCAGTTGCAAGCCAACAACCTGTTTGACTGCATTGAGTGCGGTGCCTGCGCCTATGTCTGCCCGTCGAAAATCCCGCTGGTGCAGTATTATCGTGCTGCCAAAGCAGAGATTCGCGATCTGCAACAAAAACAGATCAAAGCCGAGCATGCGCGCCAGCGTTTTGAGTTCCGTCAGGAACGCCTGCGCCTGGAAGAAGAACGCAAGGCAGCCGAGCGTCTGGCCCGCGCTGAACGCCTAGCTCGCACCAAGGCAGCTCAGGAAAAAGCCGCTGCTGCCCAACCTGCTGGCGATGCCGTTGCCCAAGATCAGCTTAAAAGGCTGAAAATCGCCGCCAGCATGGCCAAAGTCGCTCTGAACAAAGCTGAAAAACAGTTGGCCCAGCACGATACACCTGAGCTGCATGCTCAGATCGAACAGCTCAAGACGGCCGCCGTCAGTGCCCAACAGGCATTGCAAGAAGCCGAAGCTGCCAGCCCGGCAGCCACACCTCTTACTGCCAGCCAACCGGCCCAAGCCAATAAGCCGGTGCTCAGTGATGCAATGAAAAAAGCCAAGATCGAGCTGGCCATGGCCAAAGCCGCACTAAAAAAGGCCGAACGCGCGGAAGCCGCTGACAACGAACTGGAACCGTTACGCCAGGCCGTTACGCAGGCCGAGCAAGCACTGGCCGCCATCGAAGCAAACAGCCCGACAGCCGCTCCTCTAGCTACCAGCAAACCGGCCAAAGCCAATAAGCCGGTACTCAGTGATGCAATGAAAAAGGCCAAGATCGAGCTGGCCATGGCCAAAGCCGCACTAAAAAAAGCCGAACGCGCGGAAGCCGCTAACAACGAACTGGA
>CAZBXG010000011.1:0-23388 GCA_964495925.1 uncultured Thiopseudomonas sp. | reverse complement strand
TGCCGCCCTGGTCTGCCTGGTGGCTGCTGCTGATTGCCACCGGCTTTGCCGTGATATTTGGCAAACAGCTGTTTGGCGGACTGGGACAAAACCCGTTCAACCCGGCCATGCTCGGCTATGTGGTCGTACTGGTTTCGTTTCCGGTCGAAATGACCAGTTGGCCAGCAGCGGACACAGTCACTTTCAGTGGCGGGCTGGCCCATATGTTCAACGACATGCCCTGGCCCGATGGCTGGAGCCAGGCCACAGTGCTGGATACGTTAAAAAACAATCCGGGACTGACCCTGGACGAACTCTGGGACAATCATAGCGGTTTTGGCTGGCTGTCCAGCCGCGACAACGAACTGGTCAACCTCGCCTTCCTGCTTGGCGGCCTGTGGTTGTTGTACAAACGGGTTTACAGCTGGCATGCACCGGTCGGCATGCTGGCCGCTCTGCTGGTCATGAGCATGATTTTCTGGGGTGGCACTGGCTCCGCATCCAATGGTTCGCCTCTCTTTCACCTGTTTAGCGGCGCGACCATGCTCGGTGCGTTCTTTATCATTACCGACCCCGTCAGCAGCGCCACCAGCACCCGTGGCCGCCTGCTGTTTGGCATTGGCGTTGGTGTGCTGGTGTATATCATCCGCAGCTGGGGTGGCTATCCCGATGCCATTGCCTTCTCTGTTTTGCTGATGAATCTGTGCGCTCCGACCCTCGACTACTTCACCCGTCCACGCAGCTATGGTCACAATAAAGCCAAGCGCGGCTTCAATACGGAGGGCCAATAATGACTGTCGAGAGCATGCCCGCTTCCATCCGCAAGAATGCTATTGTGCTGGGCTTATTTGCCGCCATTACCGTAGCAATTGTTGCGCTGATTCAGCAAGGCACCGCCAACCGCATCGATACCGCCCGCGAGCAAGCACAACTGCAAGCTCTGGCCGAAATCCTGCCTGCTGGCAGCTACAACAACAACCTGCTGGACAACAGCCTGCAACTGGATGACCCCATGCTGGGCAACCGCAACCCGGAACCGGCTTATCTGGCCCTGTTGGACGGCCAACCCTCGGCCATCATCCTGCAAGCCACTGCACCGGACGGTTATAGCGGCAGCATTCGCCTGTTGATTGGCATTCTCACCGATGGCAGTCTAGCTGGCGTGCGTGTACTGGAACACAAGGAAACACCTGGGCTGGGTGACAAGATCGAAACTACCAAAAGCGGCTGGATTTACAGCTTCAATGGCAAAAGTCTGTCTAATACGACCAACGAACGCTGGGCGGTTAAAAAAGACCGTGGCGAGTTTGACCAGTTTGCCGGAGCCACCATAACCCCGCGCGTAGTCGTCAAGGCCGTGCACAAGGCGCTGCAATATTTTGATGCAAATCAGGAGCAACTGTTTGCTGCGGCATACGCGCAAAACCTGCCGGAGAACCAGCCATGAGTGTCAATTACAAAGAACTGACCATTAACGGCCTGTGGAAAAACAACCCCGGACTGGTACAGCTGCTGGGCCTGTGCCCGCTGATGGGCACCAGCAACTCCACGGTTAACGCCCTCGGCCTCGGCATCGCCACCCTGTTGGTGCTGGCCTGCTCCAATGCTGCCGTATCCCTGATCCGTCACGCCGTCACGCCGGCCATCCGCCTGCCCGTTTTTGTCATGATCATTGCCGCACTGACCACCTGTATCGAATTGCTGATGCAGGCGTACACCTATCAGCTGTACATGATTCTGGGCGTATTCATTCCGCTGATTACCACCAATTGCATCATCCTGGGCCGCGCCGAAGCTTTTGCTGCGAAAAATAACGTAGTTAGCGCCACCTACGACGGTTTTATCATGGGCTTGGGTTTTGCCCTGGTGCTGCTGGTCATCGGCATGGTGCGCGAATTGCTTGGCACCGGCATGCTGTTTGCCAACATGCAACTGCTGCTCGGCCCGGTTGCCGCCGACTGGCAATGGGTCGTGTTTGAGAATTATCAGGGTTTCCTGCTAGCCATTTTGCCACCCGGTGCTTTTCTGGTAATGGGCCTGTTGATTGCCCTGAAAAACCACATCGACGACTGGGTACTGGCCCGTCAGCCCGCTGTGGCTCCAATCTCTACTGCTGCCGACCGCCGGGTGCGGGTGACGGGCGTGGTGGAGTAACACCCACCTCACGGCCCGATACAACGGTGTACGGGCCGCCCTCCCTGCCTGCCTGCTCTATCCCGTACCTGCGCGTTCATGCTTGAGCCATTTAACGTGAAATCCTCCAACATTGAGCCCCTGTCACAAACCTGTAACATATTATCCATACTATTAGCGTGGAAATAATACAGGCCGTCCCTATTTGGACATTTCACAGCAGGAGAACTCATGCACACCTTGGATATTGCCTGGTCAGAAGACTATGCAACCGGCATCGACATCATTGATGAACAACACAAAAAACTTTTTGAGTACTTCGCACAAGTTGACAGCATGACTCACACCGGCTCGGAAGATGACATCAGGTATATCGTCAAACAACTGCTGGATTATGCTATTTCACACAACTCGTTTGAAGAAGGCTTGATGGAAGAAGCCGGCTATCCAATGGCCTCCTCCCACCAAAAAATTCATGATGCATTCAAAGAACGGGCCCAGTCATACGAGCAAAAAATCAACAATGAATCCAATCCTAAAAAACTGGCTCGTGAAATACGTATCGATATCGGTCTCTGGCTGATCAACCATATCAAGCGCGAAGACCGGCACTACGTCAATGATGTCAAAGCCTACCTGAAAAAAGCTTCGCGCAAGCGCAAGCCGCTATTTGGGTTGCTGGGATAATACAGTCACGATTTGTTCTGCTTGAAAAACCAGAACAAATCGCCTTACCGCCGAATGTCCCGCATCCGCAAACCTGTCAGCAACAGTCCAGCCACAAACGCCACCATCCCGGCCACGACCAGAATGCTGACCTCCAGCACCCGGCGCTGCCAGCCCCAGTTCAGCCACTCCTGCACAGGCGCATTGAGCCACAGCACCACAGCAACCATCAGGGCACAGCCGGTAAGCAGTTGCATAATAAAGCGCGGCCAGCCGGGAGCAGCCTGAAATACGCCGGCTTTACGCAATCCCCACAGCAACAGGCCGGTATTGAGCATGCCGGACAAGGATGTGGCCAACGCCAGGCCAACGTGTTGCAACGGCCAGATCAGAATCAGGTTCATCACCATATTGGCCACCATGCAAATGACGGCAATACGCACCGGAGTTTTCATGTCCTGACGGGCAAAAAAGCCGGGGGCCAGCACCTTGATCAGCATAAAGGTCAGCACGCCGAGTGAATACGCTTGCAAGGCTCCGGCTGCTTGGCGTACGTCATGGTTGGTCATCTCGCCATAGTGAAACAGCGTGGCAATCAGCGGTTCGGCCAAAACACCCAGTGCCAGCGCAGCCGGCACGCCCACCAGCAACACCATACGCAGCGCCCAGTCGATGGTTGCTGAAAACGCTTTTGGATCATCACCGGCATGCTGACGTGACAGCGCCGGCAAAATCACCGTACCAATGGCAATGCCAAACGCACCCAGCGGCAGCTCGGACAGACGATCAGCGTAATACAGCCAGGATACGCTGCCGGTGACCAAAAACGACGCCAGTACAGTATCCAGTAGCAGGTTGATCTGGCTGACACCGACTCCAAACAGCGCAGGCAACATCAGCAGCAAGATGCGTCGTACACCTTCATGGTTTTTTGCCGGCTTGGGCAAAGGCAACAAGCGGATTTGCCATAAAAAAGGCAACTGGAACAGCAGCTGCGCCACACCGGCAATCAGCACGCCCCAGGCCAGCGCCATGATCGGCTGGTCAAACAGCGGGCTGAGCAACACTGCAGCACCAATCATCGACAAGTTCAGCAACACCGGAGTAAACGCCGGTACGGCAAAGCGTCCATAGCTATTCAGGATGCCACCACAAAATGCGGTTAATGACACCAGCATCAGATAAGGAAAGGTGATGCGCAGCAGTTCGCCTGCCAGCTGCAACTTGGCCGGTTCCGAATGAAAACCCGGCGCAAACAGCATGATCAGGTAAGGTGACAACAGCATGCCCAGCGCGGTGATGATCACCAGAATAAAGCTGAGTCTTCCCGCAGTGCGGTCAACCAGCTGCTTGACCTCGGCAAAACTGCGCTTTTCACGATATTCCGACAATACCGGCACAAACGCCTGAGCAAACGCGCCTTCAGCAAACAAACGACGCAAAAAATTGGGAATTTTAAAGGCAATAAAAAATGCATCCGCCGCCGGGCTGGAACCAAAATACCCCGCAATCACGATATCTCGTACCATACCCAACACCCGCGACAGCATGGTCATCACACTGACCACCATGCCGGAGCGCAACAACCCGCCCCCTCTTTTGCCCTGACCGGATGCCTGCATAATCAACTCGTACCCGCGAAAAACGCCTATCTTACGGAAACGACACTGCAATGCCTACACCAGAGTAGCAGTCCACCATATATCTACAGCGCAGATGAGTCAGTACTGCTCGTCCGCACCATCCGACCATTGTCTTCAAGTCAATTTTGCAGCGTCAATTTTCTAGCGCACCGGTTTATGTTAAAGTCCGTCTCTGAATTAGCCCATGCCACTTCCCGAGAACTCGCCAAAGCTCAAACTTAAGCACAATCAACGTTGCCACCACAGCACATTGCTATGCTCCTTTCAGTTTTTGGTTCCCAGATACAAGGATATGTTCGTTGGACGAATTGACCGGATTTCTTGACCGCCAGGAATGCATACTGGAAACCGAACGCCTGGTTGCTCAAGCTCAGGAGAGCGGCAGCAGCCTGCATCTTCTGTGGGTCAGCCTAAACCGCTTTCGCGAGGTCAATACTTCGTTTGGCCATCAGGCTGGAGATAAAGTGCTTTCGAGTTTAGCCAGGCGCTTGCAAACGCACTCAAGCACTGGCGGCGTTATTGGCCGTATTGGTGCCGACGAGTTTGTTGTTCTGCTGCCAGGTGCCTCGCAGGCCAGAGCAGAAATACTCGCCGAGCATATTCACACCCTGCTGCGTGCGCCGTTGCGGGTAGGACAAGTCAACTGGCGGCAAACCTGCAGCATTGGTTTGGCCAAACTGGGTAATGAGTCCAGTACCTGCCTGCTGGAGCGGGCCGATCGCGCCATGCAAGAAGCCAAATTAAATGGCGGCAGCCAAATCACTGTAGTCGCACCTGATCCCGAAGCCAGTAACACTATCGCCAGCCAAAAGCGCCAGGAACTGAGCATCGAAGAAAAATTGCACGAAGCCATGGAGCTGGACGGCTTTTCCCTGCATTATCAACCAGTCATCAACGTAGCCAACAACAGCATCGAAGCCTGTGAGGCACTGATGCGTTGCCAGGTGCGAGAGCAGCCACTAACGCCCGACCAGTTTATTCCGGTTGCAGAAAAAACAGGTCTGATCGTCGAGCTGGGTGACTGGACTCTCCTCACCGCCGCCCACATGGCCGAGCATTTAATGGCCAGCGGGCACCCCACCAAAGTTGCCGTTAACGTATCCCGCGCTCAACTGACCGCCCCCAAGTTTCAGCAAACCTTGCAAGCACTGTTTACCATTTGTTCACTGCCACCTGCCCTGATTGAGCTGGAGTTGACCGAGTCCCTGTTCATGGACACTTCGATTGCTGTACGCCGCAATCTTGATGCTGCTGTTGAAGCCGGCCTGTCACTGGCCATTGATGACTTCGGCACCGGCTACTCCTGCCTTGCTTACCTGAAAGACATTCCGGCCAGCAAGCTCAAACTGGATCGTTCATTTGTCAGCAACCTGCCCAGAGACCGCAAGTCACTCGCCATCATTCGCGCCATTACCCAGCTGGCACAGGACCTTGGCATGACAGTCGTGGCCGAAGGTGTTGAAACGGCCGGGCAGCGCGATACCCTCGTCGATATTGGCGTCAACGCCCTGCAAGGCTTTCTGTTTACCCGTCCACTGCCAGGCCCTCAACTGGAAAGCTGGCTAACCCAATTTGCAAGATCTTAAGTTATGGATGTTCCTGCCACAGCAACAATTGCCGATCAGCTGCTAAAAAGCATCAAACAGAACGGCATTCCGCCCCGCCCCGCAATTCTGGAGCGGGTCGAAACCGAATCAAAAAAGCCGGAACCGGACCTGCGTCAGCTGGCTGTCTTTATCAATGGTGACGTTGGCATTGCCGCCAGCTTGCTGAAAACCGTCAACTCACCCTTTTATGGCCTGTCTGGCAAAGCTCACACCACTCAGCAAGCCGTCAACCAACTGGGGCAGGAAGCAACGGTCAACGCAGTGGCCAGCATTGCACTGCAACGGGTACTGCCACCGCCACCACAACTGGAAAGGTTCTGGGACGGCTCCCTGCAAGTGGCCCGCCTTTCCGGCTGGCTCGCCCAGGAACTGTCATCCCGGACGCAAATCACTGCCGATCACGCCTATACCTTTGGCCTGTTCAGGGACTGCGGCATTCCCATCATGATGAACAAATTTTCCGGCTATCGTGACACCTTGCAAGCAGCCAATACCTGCCCAGAAAAAGCTTTTACTGAAGTTGAAGAACTACAACACGGAACCAGCCATGCCCTGGTTGGCTACCTGCTGGCACAATCATGGCGATTATCAGCTGATACTTGCCTGGCCATACGGCATCATCATGATTTTCATCTTATGCAAGCCAACAGCAGCTTGTTCAGCCGCCATACAGGCGACCTGATTGCCCTGGCCCAGCTGGCCGAGTATTTGCTGCAATGCATATCGGGCAAAAGTTTGACCTGTGAATGGAGCAAAATGGGCGAAGCCATTCTGTCCAGGCTGAAGCTAAATGGACAGGATATCCAAGAACTTGTTACAGCAGCACAGGATTTGCCCCTGTCCGAAAACTAAGCAGGGTCACCAGGCCCTGCTTGTTCAAGGTTAACGCCGACGTTGTTGATAAATCGGCATTACCTTGGGCATGGCACTTTGCAAGTTTTGGATGCGAGTGCCAGATGCCGGGTGAGTGCTCATGAACTGCGGTGGTGCACCACCGCCAGCCTGTTCCATTTTCTGCCACAGGGTGATCGCCGCACTAGGGTCATAACCGGCACGGGCAGCCAGCTCGATACCCAGCAAGTCCGCTTCCGTCTCGGCTCCACGACTGTTGGGCAACATCATGCCGTAGTTGACCGCCACATCCACCATCGCCATACCGCCTTCGCCAACACCCAGCAAAGCACCGACACCGGTTTTAGCCAGCTCCATACCATAGGCACGGGACATTTGCTCACGGCTGTGTTCGCGTAAAGCGTGGGCAATTTCATGCCCCATCACTGCTGCAATTTCCGCATCTGTCAGCTGCAACTTGTTGATCAGGCCACTATAAAAAATGATTTTTCCGCCGGGACCACAGTTGGCGTTGATCTCCGGGCTGTCAATCAGGCTGACCTCCCATTGCCAGTTACGGGCATCCGCACGAAAATAAGGTGCTTCGGCGATCAGGCGCTGACCAATAGCTTGCAAACGACGGGCTTGCACACTTTGTGTATCCAGCTTGCCCTTGCTTCGCGCCTCCTGCAGGGTTTCCTGATACATCTGTGCGTACGACTGGTTGATTTCCTCAGTCGACAAGGCACTGAACATATACTGTTTGCGTTGCACGCCAACAGCACCGCCATGAGTGGTATCCACGGCCTGACAGGCGGTCAGGGCTACGGTTGCGGACAAGCCGCATATGGCAAAAAAACGCTTCACTGCAATATCCTCATCACGGGTCAGTATCTGGCTTCAAGAATGAGCATGTCCTGCTCCTGTCGCCAGCCAATCCGGTTTAAAAAACTCATGCCAAGCAACGCGTCAGCCGGATAATCTCCTTCCAGCACCACTGCCTCGACACCCAATACTTCAATTGCACCTGCCTTGACACTACGCAGGGTCACCTGCCAGCCGCGCTCTATGCCACTCGCGGTGGTGACCTGCATCGGTCGCCCGGCGTTTTTGAAATCAATGCCCAGCCGCCTGGCCTGCACCTCATTGAGCGCCACCGACGAAGCGCCGGTATCCAGCAAAAAAGGTACACTGCTGCCATTAACCGAGCCATTGACCCAGTAATGTCCGCCGCGTCCGCGTGCGATCACCAGCTGTTGCTTTACGGGCACAGTGTAACCACCCTGGCTGTATTCCCGGCTCAGCTCCACGCGCCGCTCCACCCCATTAATGCTTAGTAGCGCAGAACGGCTGTCGGCAGCCACCAGGCGAATGCCTGACGGCCCTTTCTGCCCTACTTTGAGCAAAGCCCGTTCGCCATCCACATTCACTACTGCGGCACCCGGGAACAAACCCACTACACGGACCGCCGGCTCGGCCCACAACCAATGACTGAACAACAGCGACGACAGGACAATAATCAGCCGCAACATACACTCTCCTTCGCTTTTTCTGCTACAAGCCGCAGCTTGTCCGGCACAACCCGAGCCGAATGCGCACTGTAACCGCCTATTCGAGTAAATACCACACGGCAAAAAGGTGTAACCTGGATGCCTTTATTTGCTTGCCGGAACAGCGTTGCTCATAGCACCTGCTGTACCGCCAGCAACATCAGTGCTGCGAATACACCAGCCAGAATGTCATCCGCCATGATGCCAAAACCGCCGCCCAGCCTGCGGTCCAGCACGCTGATCGGCCAGGGTTTGAGAATATCGAAAAAGCGGAACACAACAAAACCGGCCAGCCACCAAACCCAGGTGGCCGGTAATAAAATCAGGGTAATCCAGATACCGACAATCTCATCCCAGACAATGCCACCATGATCATGCACACCCAAATCATCAGCCACCTTGCCACACAGCCAGACGCCAAACACCGAGGCCAGCAGAATAATAAGCAGCGCCAACGGCAAGCTCAGCATCTGCAACACAGGAACAAATAGCAATCCTGCCAGCGTGCCCCAAGTCCCCGGTGCCTTGTGGGCCAGCCCGCTGCCAAAGCCAAAGGCCAAAAAATGCCAGAAGTTGCGCCACACTCGCGGTTGCCTGATTGTCATCGGTTATATTCCATTTTTTATAGAGAGTATCGCTTGCAGCAGCGACTTCAGCGGAGATTATCCGCTCATATGCCGTGCAGTGCAGCTGTTGTCAGCCAAAGCCGTATCATATATGGGGATACCCTTGCTACAAATACAGTACGGTTGTGTTCACTAAAAGTGCTGGTATCCGGCCCGTTCAACACCTACGACCTGCCCCTGCCCGTCCAGCAACAACACGCCTTGCCCCGTACACACATAGCCTATGCGGCTAGCGGCAGGAAACTGTTCCTGCAAGGCAACAGCCTGATCTGCCGACAAAGAAAACACCAGCTGATAGTCATCACCGCCCGTCAGTGCCCAGCTCAACGCCTGCTCCGCTGACAATACACTGGCAGCAGAACTTACCGGTACCAGCGCCTGCTCAATCACCACCTGCACACCCGACTCAGTGGCCAGATGGCCGGCATCGGCCAGCAATCCGTCAGACACATCCAGCACCGCGGCACCCCTACCGAGCAACCATTGGCCCAAACGCAACTGCGGCTCCGGTGTCCAGTAACTGGCCAGCAGAGCCGCAGAAGTTGTTTCGTCAATCACACAAGAGCCATCCAGCACCCGCAACGCCGCAGCGGCTGCGCCCAGCGGCCCACTGACCCACAGTTGCTGACCTGGTTGCGCCGTACTGCGCAACAATGCCTGTCCCGCCGGCACAGTGCCCATCACGGTGAGGCCGATATTTAACGGACCCCGGGTAGTGTCGCCACCCACCAGCGTAATGGCCGTTTTGTGTGCCATGACTTCCAGTCCACGTGAAAAACCGCGCAACCAGTCAACATCAGCCTGCGGCAAACTCAGTGCCAGCGTAAACGCAATCGGCGTTGCACCCATGGCAGCCAGATCACTGACTGCTACCGCCAACGCCCTCTGCCCAAGCAGAAAAGAATCGGTACCAGCGGGAAAGTGCACGCCTTCCAGCAAACTGTCAGTAGATACCGCCAGCTGCTGGCCAGTAGGAACATTCAGCAGTGCACAGTCATCGCCAATCGAATGCGCCACCGCACCCTGTGGGCGGGCATAACCGGCATCACGAAAGATCTGCCGGATCAGCTCAAACTCGTGCATGCCTGCCGATTCAGTTTTTTCGGAACGCGTTGATTTCAGCACTGCGTAAACGACCGGCCAGCTTGTCCAGTACGCCGTTAACGTACTTGTGGCCATCGGTGGCACCAAAGGTTTTTGCCAGCTCGATGCCTTCATTGAGTACCACACGATAAGGCACATCAATACGCTGACTGAATTCCCAGGCTGCCAGACGCAAAATCGCCAGTTCGACCGGGTCCAGATCCGTCACATTACGGTCCAGATACTGGGCAAACAGCTCGTCCAGCTCGGTCACCTGCTGGGCAATCGCACGCAAGCCTTCACTAAAGTACTCGCCATCAACACCATCAAAATCGTTATCAGCCTGAAACTGCGCTTCAATCGCGTTGAGGTTTTGCCCGGCAATCTGCCACTGGTATACGGCCTGCATCAACAGGGTACGTGCAACGCGACGCTTGGCTATTTTGCCTTTGGCGCGTGGCGGCGGGTTGTCGCCGTAGTCGTCGTTGTTAAGACTCACTTGGCCTCCAGCTGTGTCAGCAGGCTGACCATTTCCAGAGCGGACAGTGCGGCTTCGGCACCCTTGTTGCCGGCCTTGGTGCCGGAGCGTTCAATGGCTTGCTCGATGCTGTCAACGGTCAATACACCAAAGGCTACCGGTACATCGTACTGCATGGAAACCTGGGCCAGACCCTTGGTGCATTCGCCGGCAACATAATCAAAGTGCGGCGTACCACCACGAATGACCGCCCCCAGAGCGATAATGGCATCAAACTCTTCGCGCTGTGCCACGCGCTGCGCTACCAGCGGCAGCTCGAACGCACCCGGCGCTCGGATAACGGTAATGTCGCTTTCCTTGACGCCATGGCGCACCAGCGTATCAATCGCACCGGTCACCAGGCTTTCCACCACAAAGCTGTTAAAGCGGCCCACTACCAAAGCGAACTTACCCTGTGGCGCTACGAAAGTACCTTCAAATGTTTGCATGTCCATCATTCCTGTTCTGTTGAAATTTTATCTATCCAGTTTTGTGTGCGCATGACTGGAGCATAGATTACGCAAAGACTCCGCAAGCCTTCCCCGTAACCTCCTTTGCATAGCCAAAAAAATCAATTCTGCGGTTGCAGGTATTCTACCACTTCCAGATCAAAGCCCGAGATGGCGTTAAAACGCATCTCTTTGCTTAACAGGCGCATTTTTCGCACGCCCAGATCACGCAGAATCTGGGAACCTGCACCCACAGTGCTGTAGGTGCCAGCATTGGCATTGCCACGGCTCTTTTCACCCAGCTGACGATCAAGGTGCTCCAGCAGGCTGGAGCCGGTCATCTGGTTGGCCAGCAACAGCACTACGCCACTGCCCGCCTTGGCGACTTCGGCCATTGCCGCCTGCAGACTCCACAAACCGGGACGCTTGACCATAAACAGGTCACGCAGCGGGTCCATGTTGTGCACTCGCACCATGGTCGGCTCTTCCGGCGAAATTTCACCCAAAGTCAGCGCCATGTGCACTTCGCCTTCGTTGCAATCGCGATAAGTGACCAGATTGAAACGTCCCAGCTCGGAGTCCAGTTCCTGCTCGGAGACACGCTCGATGGTACGCTCGTGAATCATGCGGTAGTGAATCAGATCGGCAATGGTGCCGATTTTCAGGCCATGTTCTTCGGCGAACACTTCCAGCTCGGGACGGCGTGCCATGGTGCCGTCATCGTTCATGACCTCACAAATGACACCAGCTGCCTCAAACCCGGCCAGACGAGCCAGATCACAAGCCGCTTCGGTATGCCCGGCACGCGCCAGCACACCGCCCGGCTGTGCTCGCAGCGGGAAAATATGACCGGGGCTAACAATGTCTGCCGCTACTGCTTCTTTCGCCACTGCAGCCTGCACCGTGCGGGCACGGTCAGCCGCAGAAATACCGGTGGTTACACCTTCTGCTGCTTCAATCGACACGGTGAACTTGGTGCCAAAACCGGAGCCGTTATGCTGCGCCATCAGTGGCAAGCCCAGCAGTTCGCAACGTTCGACGGTCATTGGCATGCAAATCAGGCCACGTGCATGCTTGGCCATAAAGTTGATGTGTTCGGCAGTGCAGGCTTCGGCCGCGATGATGATGTCACCTTCGTTTTCGCGGTCTTCGTCATCCATCAGGATCACCATTTTGCCCTGACGCATGTCTTCAATAATGTCGGCAATGTTGTTTAACGCCACAACTGTATCTCCTGATTAACGCAGAAACCCGTGCTCTGCCAAAAATGCTTCGGTAATGCCGGTTTGTGGCTCGGCAGCCTTGTCGCCCAGCAACAATCGCTCCAGATAGCGGGCGATCAGATCAATTTCCAGATTCACCAGCGTACCGGCCTGATAGCTGCCCATGATGGTTTCCTGCAGGGTGTGCGGCACAATGGTCAGCTCAAATTCGCTGCCGTTGACACCATTCACCGTGAGGCTGGTGCCATCCACGGTGATCGAACCTTTCATCGCAATATAACGGGCCAGCTCTTTGGGGGCGCGGATATTGAAAACCACAGCACGGGCGCTGTCACTGCGGCTGAGCACTTCGCCCACACCATCAACATGACCACTGACCAGATGCCCGCCCAAACGGGTGGTCGGCAACAGGGCCTTTTCCAGATTGACCGCACTGCCTTCACGCAGGTTGACAAAACCGGTCCGGGCCAGCGTTTCACGGCTGACATCAGCACAAAACCCGTCACCGGGCAGCTCTACCGCAGTCAGGCAAATGCCGTTGACTGCAATGCTGTCACCGAGTTTGACATCAGACAAATCCAGTTTGCCGGTAGCGACTTGTACCCGCACGTCCCCGCCCTTTGGGGTCAGGCTGCGTATACTGCCGACGGCTTCGATAATTCCTGTAAACATGGCTTCTCCATGCACAACTGTTTGTGCAATAAAAGTTGCTAGTTCAGGGGTAAAGCAGGAGGGATGGCCAGCGTCAAATGACACAGCCAGGATGGCAAACAACACTGCCAACAGGATTCCGTCCTCTCGCATCCGGACTCTGACCGTCGGCCCCGGAATCACACCGAAGTCTGCTGACCCTGACGGCCAAAGGCTGCCAGGCGCTCGCGGGCTCAATGCCAACCGGTTTTCCAGCTTGCATCATTACCGCCGGTGGGGAATTTCACCCCGCCCCGAGAACGTTTTTCACGATTCGGCAAGCGAAGCTGCAGAGCATGAAAATACGGCACACCTTTTACCATAAAACTGTAGCCAATGCACGTCATGGGCATGTTCAACCAAAACTTTCATTCTTGACCAACCGGTCAGAAAACCTGTTGAATCATCTGCATTGCCAGCACCATCCTTTTCTAAAAAACTTGCCGGCAGCCTGTACGGCCCACTCTGGGACGCTTCTTTGGCTTGCCGCCAATAACAGGTATAATCACCCGTTTCCCGATTCGCCGTATTTTCTAAGGTTCCCGTCAAATTATGGATAAAACCTATCAGCCACACGCCATTGAAGCCTCTTGGTACCAAAACTGGGAAAGCAATATGTATTTTGCGCCCCAGGGTTCCGGTGACCCGTACACCATCATGATTCCGCCGCCGAACGTAACCGGCAGCCTGCATATGGGACACGGCTTCAATAATGCCATCATGGACGCGCTGATTCGTTACCGCCGCATGCAGGGCCGCAACACCTTATGGCAACCGGGCACTGATCACGCCGGTATCGCCACACAAATGGTGGTAGAGCGCCAGCTGGAAGCACAGGGGCAAACCCGACACGACCTGGGTCGTGAAGCTTTTCTGGATAAGGTCTGGCAGTGGAAAGAACAATCCGGCGGCACCATTACTCGCCAGATCCGCCGCCTGGGCAGCTCCGTGGACTGGAGTCGCGAACGCTTCACCATGGATGCCGGCCTGTCCGAAGCAGTCAAGGAAGCTTTTGTTCGCCTCTACAATGACGGTCTGATCTATCGCGGCAAACGCCTGGTCAACTGGGATCCGAAATTCCATACCGCAATTTCCGACCTGGAAGTGGAAAACCACGACGAACAGGGCCATCTGTGGAATCTGCGTTATCCGCTGGCTGACGGTGCCACCACCGCTGACGGCAAAAACTATCTGGTGGTTGCCACCACTCGCCCGGAAACCGTACTGGGCGACAGCGCCGTAGCCGTACACCCGGATGACGAGCGTTATCAGGCGCTGATTGGCAAGTTTGTTGAACTGCCACTGGTTGGTCGCCGCATTCCAATTGTCGGCGATGATTACTGCGACCCCGAGTTTGGTACCGGCTGTGTGAAGATCACTCCGGCCCACGACTTTAATGACTATGAAGTGGGCAAGCGCCACAGCCTGCCATTGATCAACATTCTTGATCAGGATGCAGCTGTTCTGGCACAAGCACAGATTTTCAACATTGACGGTAGCGTTAACGACGAACTGGATGCCGGCCTGCCCGAACAGTTTGCCGGCCAAGACCGTTTTGCAGCGCGCAAGCTCATTGTCGAAGCGTTCGAGCAGCTCGGCCTGCTGGAAAAAATCGAGCCACACGCGCTAAAAACTCCGCGTGGTGACCGCTCCGGCGCAGTCATAGAGCCATGGCTGACCGACCAGTGGTACGTTTCCACCAAACCACTGGCCGAACCTGCGATTGCCGCCGTAGAAAACGGCCAGATCGAATTTGTCCCCAAACAATATGAAAACATGTATTTCAGCTGGATGCGTGACATTCAGGACTGGTGTATTTCCCGCCAGCTGTGGTGGGGCCATCGTATTCCGGCCTGGTATGACGAATCCGGCAAAGTTTATGTTGGCCGCAACGAAGCCGAAGTACGTGAAAAATATCAGCTGGGCACCGAGGTGCAACTGCGTCAGGATGAAGACGTACTGGATACCTGGTTCAGCTCTGGTTTGTGGACTTTCTCCACTCTCGGCTGGCCGGAACAAACCGAATTTCTGAAGACCTTTCACCCGACCAATGTGCTGGTCACCGGTTTTGACATCATCTTTTTCTGGGTCGCACGCATGATCATGCTGACCATGCATCTGGTCAAGAACGAAGATGGCACTGCACAAATCCCATTCAAGACTGTGTATGTACACGGTCTGGTCCGTGACAATCAGGGTCACAAAATGTCCAAGTCACGCGGCAACGTGCTTGATCCGCTGGACATCATTGACGGCATTGACCTTGAGTCACTGGTAAAAAAACGCACCAGCGGCATGATGCAGCCACAAATGGCCGCCGCCATTGAAAAACAGACCCGCGAAGAATTTGCCGACGGCATTGCCAGCTATGGTACTGACGCCCTGCGCTTCACTTTTTGTTCGCTGGCCTCCACCGGTCGCGACATCAAGTTTGACATGGGTCGTGTCGAAGGCTACCGCAACTTCTGTAACAAGATCTGGAACGCCGCCCGCTATGTGCTGATGCAGTGTGAAGATAAGGACGTCGGTCTGGGCGAAGAGCAGGAAGTCGAACTGACCGTAGCCGACCGCTGGATCATCTCCCAGTTGCAACGCACCGAGCAGGAAGTGGTACGCCAACTGGACCAGTTCCGCTTTGATCTGGCCGCCAGCGCGGTCTACGAGTTTATCTGGAACCAGTATTGCGACTGGTATCTGGAACTGTCCAAACCGGTACTCTGGGACGAAAATGCCCCCGAAGCACGCACTCGCGGTACCCGCCGCACTCTGGTCCGGGTGCTGGAAGCTTCTCTGCGCCTGGCGCATCCATTCATGCCGTTTATCACCGAAGAAATCTGGCAGCGCATTGCGCCACTGGCAGGCAAATCCGGCAGCACCATCATGCTGCAACCCTACCCTGCCGGTGAAGCCGACAAACTGGACGCACAAGCCGAAGGCGATATCGAGTGGCTGAAAAACGTAATGCTGGCCGTGCGTAATATTCGCGCCGAAATGAACATCGGTCCGGGCAAGCCCATCCCGCTGTATCTCGCCAACAGCACCGCCGAAGATCGCCGCCGCCTGCAGGTCAACGAAACCACACTCAACAAACTGGCCCGACTGCAGTCCATCAGCTCGCTGGGCGCCGGTCAGGAAGCACCGATGTCAGCCACCGCACTGGTTGGCGACATGCAGGTACTGGTCCCAATGGCCGGCCTGATCGACACCGCTGCCGAACTGGCTCGCCTGGATAAAGAGATTGGCCGCCTGCAAGGCGAGATCAAACGCGTCGCAGGCAAACTGGGCAACCAGGGTTTTGTTGCCAAGGCACCGGCTGAAGTGATTGAAAAAGAACGTGCCAAACAGACTGAATATGAGCACGCGCTGGCACAATTGACCGAACAACGTGCCCGCATGGCTGCGTTATAGTTTATAGTTCGGGCTTTGCCAATAGAGCGTTCGCTTCCATGCATAGAGGCGAACGCGATTAAAAACACCATAACAGGGCACCCTGCCCACCCTGCAGGAGATCGACTTATGCTGAAATTACCCAAAGCTGCGCTGCTGTCCCTGAGCGCTCTGACTCTGGCGATGAGCGCCTCCATGGCTACAGCTGCCGAGGTCAAATCGGTTGCAGTCACCGCCATTGTTGAACACCCCGCGCTGGATTCTGCCCGCGACGGCATTCTGGATGCCCTAAACGAGGCCGGTTACAAGCAGGGGGAAAATCTGAAATGGCAATATCAAAGTGCTCAGGGCAACACAGGCACCGCAGCACAGATTGCGCGCAAGTTTATCGGTGACAAGGCCGATGTTCTGGTCGGTATTGCCACGCCAACCGCCCAGGCACTGGTTGCCGGTACCCGCCAGATTCCTGTGGTCTTCACTGCCGTGACCGATCCGGTACAGGCGCAACTGACTCCCAGCTGGGAAGCCAGCGGCACTAACGTCACCGGTGTGTCCGATGTGCTGGAGCTGGACAAGCAAATCGAGCTGATCAAGGAAATCGTTCCTGAAGTGAAAAAAATCGGCATGGTTTACAACCCCGGCGAAGCCAACTCGGTTGCAGTAGTCGAAGCCTTCAAAAAGTTGTTGCCCGAGCACGGTCTGGAACTGGTTGAAGCCGCTGCGCCGCGCACCGTTGACGTGCGCAACGCGGCCCTGAGCCTGGCCGGTAAGGTTGATGTGATTTACACCAACACCGACAACAACGTGGTTTCTGCCTATGAGGCGCTGGCCAAGGTCGGCAACGACACCAAAACCCCGTTGATCGCCTCCGACACCGATAGCGTCAAGCGCGGTGCCATCGCTGCTTTGGGCGTTGATTACCGTGATCTCGGCCAGCAAACCGGTCGCATTGTCGTGCGTATTCTCAACGGTGAAGCACCCGGCAGCATTGCCCCGCAAACCAGCGAAAACCTGCAGCTGTTCATCAACGTTACCGCAGCAGAAAAACAGGGAGTGCTTCTGACCGAAGGCCTGCTGCTGCGCGCCACCGAGATCATTCGCTAAATCGTTAACCTCCGCGTGCCGGCCATCGCGCCGGCACGTTTTCTTTTTACACACACGAACTCTTCCTGCATGTCCTGGTTTTCCTTCTTTGGCGCTCTTGAAATTGGTCTGATTTTTAGCCTGGTCGCCCTTGGTGTTTTTATTTCTTTTCGCCTGCTGCGCTTTCCCGACCTGACGGTTGACGGCAGCTTTCCGCTGGGTGGTGCTGTCGGCGCGGTCTGCATTGCCAGCGGCATGGACCCGTTTCTGGCCACCTTGCTGGCCACCATAGCCGGGGCCATTGCCGGCGTTATTACTGCCCTGCTCAATGTATACCTGAGAATCATGGACCTGCTGGCCAGCATCCTGATGATGATTGCCCTGTACTCGATCAATCTGCGGGTGATGGGCCGCCCCAATATTCCGCTAATCATGGAGCCTACCGTATTTACGGTGCTACAACCCGAATGGCTGGCCGACTACATTGGCCGTCCGCTGATCATGATTGCCGTTGTCCTGCTGGCAAAGCTGGCACTGGATGCCTACTTCGCTACCCAGCAAGGCCTGGCCATTCGCGCCACCGGTTCCAATCCGCGCATGGCCCGCGCCCAAGGCGTCAATACCGGTGCCATGATCATTCTCGGCATGGCCATTTCCAACGGACTGGTCGGCCTGGCCGGCGCGCTGTTTGCCCAGACCCAGGGTGGTGCCGACATTTCCATGGGGATCGGTACCATTGTAATTGGCCTGGCCGCAGTGATTGTCGGTGAGAGCATCCTGCCATCCCGTCGCATTTTCATGCTGACTCTGGCCGTGGTGCTGGGTGCCGTGGTGTACCGTTTCTTTATCGCCGCTGCACTCAACAGCGACTTTATTGGACTGCAAGCACAAGATCTGAACCTGGTCACTGCAGTACTGGTCACCATTGCTCTGGTTATTCCCCTGTTCAAGCAGCGCCTGGCGCGCCGCCGGAGCCTCTGACATGCTTAAAGCCAGCGACCTGAAAATTACGTTCAATCCCGGAACCCCAATTGAAACCCGTGCCCTGCAAGGCCTGTCCCTGGAAATCCCGACAGGTCAGTTTGTAACCGTAATCGGCACCAACGGTGCAGGCAAATCCACCTTTCTCAACGCAGTTTCCGGCGACCTGCCAATCGATAGCGGCAGTATCATGATTGATGATGCCGACGTGACCCGTTTGCCCGTATGGAAGCGTGCCACCCGTGTCGCCCGCGTTTTTCAAGACCCGATGGCCGGCACTTGTGAAGACCTGACCATCGAAGAAAACATGGCTCTTGCCCAATGCCGGGGCACCTCAAGAGGGCTGGGCTGGGCAGTCAAAAGTAACCAGCGTGATTTTTATCGCGAACAACTGGCACGCCTGGGGCTGGGCCTGGAAAATCGTTTGAGTGACCGCATTGGCCTGCTGTCTGGTGGTCAGCGCCAGGCCGTCAGCCTGCTGATGGCCGCCCTGCAGCCTTCACGCATCCTGCTGCTGGACGAACATACGGCTGCACTCGACCCGCGCACTGCCGATTTTGTACTGGAACTGACCCGCCGCATTGTCACAGAGAAACAACTGACCACCATGATGGTGACGCACAGCATGCGCCAGGCACTGGATGTCGGTGACCGTACCGTAATGTTGCATCAGGGCCAGGTCGTGCTGGATGTCAGCGGCGAACAGCGCAAAGGCATGAAAATTCCTGACCTGCTGGAAATGTTCGAGACAGTACGCGGCGAAAAAATCAGTGATGACGCGCTGCTACTAAGCTAGACATTCCTGTTACGTCCCAGCCGGGATCAGCAGCAACACATAGCCAATAAAAAAACGGGAGCCGATCAGCATCGACTCCCGTTTTGTTTTTACACGGTGCTCTGTCAGGTACGAAAACGCCCTACCAGGCTTTGCAACTCAGCAGCCAAACGGGCCACCTCCTGACTGGCATCGGTAGTCTGCAGTGCGCCTTCTGTAGTTTCTGCGGTCAGATCACTGATCGCAGCAATCGAACGGCTGATTTCCTCACTCACTGCACTTTGCTCTTCTGCTGCACTGGCAATCTGGACACCCATGTCGGTAATCACACCAATTGCCTGTGCAATACTTCTCAGACACTCCGTGGTTTTCACCGTTTGCTCAACTCCGATACGAGCCTGATTACGCTCATCCTCCATGGCTGCGACCGCTTCGGCTGCCCCCTCTTGCAAACGGGCAATCATGGTGTTGATTTCTTCGGTTGACTGCTGGGTGCGTGATGCCAGTCCACGCACTTCGTCGGCAACCACGGCAAAACCACGTCCGGCATCGCCAGCACGGGCTGCTTCAATGGCAGCATTTAGCGCCAGCAGGTTGGTCTGCTCGGCGATGCTGCGAATCACATCCAGCACGCCACCAATTTCTTCACTATCACGCGCAAGGTTCTGAATCACGCCTGTGGCATGCTCCACCGACTCGGCCAGCCCCTCAATCGCCACGATGGTTTGCTCCGCAACTTCTTGCCCTACCACCGCCTCCCGGTCGGCATCATTGGCTGCTTCTGCTGCCTGACTGGAGTTTTGTGCCACTTCGTGGGCTGTTGCATGCATCTCGTGCATGGCTGTTGCCACCTGGGCAATCTCGCTTTGCTGTTTGCGAATGCTCTCGCTGGTATGGCCCGTGACCACCGAAGTCTGCTCGCTGGCAGCTGCCAGTTGCTGGGTGGCCCGGCTGACTTCATTCAATGCCGCACCAAAACGTGTGCCCATATTGTTAAAGGCATCGGCCACCGAGCGCAACTCGTCACGCCCCTTATAGTCAACTCGCACCGTGGTATCACCAGCAGCCATTTTGCCACTGGCTTCATTCAGCAAGCGCACCGCTTCACGAATGCTGCCAATCACTTTCACTGTAACCACCAGCAGCACGATACAGCCCAGAACCAGCAGCACGGCAAAACCTTTTTGCATGTCTGCATGATCTTCTTCTGCCTGCAGGTACAGCTCTTCAGCCTGCTTCAGCATGGCATCCTGGAATACCGCCATATGCTTGCGCACTTCTGCAAGATGCGGGTTCACTTTCAACAACAGCTGTTTGTTGGCCTCAAAGAAGTTGCCGCTCTGTGCCAATTGAAATACTTCTTCGACGGTTTTGTTTGAGTAATCGTCAATCATGCCGCGCAGCTGGTCATATTGTCGCTGCTCCGCAGGCAACAACTTGGTTGCATCAAAGCTTTGCCAGATGCCAGCATTGGTTTTACGACAATCAATAATTGCATCAAAGTGCCGTTGCACCGGATGGTCATGCAGCGACAGAAACTCGGAGCCCGGATCGTGCTGCATCGCAAGCAGCAGCTGGGCACGACAGTCATTGATATTGGTGTGGATTCTTTCCAGCAGGGTGATCGGTACCATGCTGTCTTCATACACCCGGTGCAGGCTCTGGTTCATCTTGTCGACAGCAACCAGCCCCACACCTCCTGTTACCACAAACAAACCAAGGGATACGCACATCATCAAAATCAGGCGCGCCTGAAAAGAAAGGCGATTCAGCATGCAATGCTCCTTGCACAAACAAATACGGAGTTCACACCATCTTCGGGGCTACTCCACTTGCGCGACAAGCAGACCAACCTAACGGCAGTCAAACCATAGCACATTTTTCTTGATTTCAGTCAACGACAGCCAGATCAGCCCAACTGCCTCGCGTCATGTTTTTCAGTACGTCGGGAGCCAGTTCAATCTCCAGTCCACGTCGCCCCGCGCTGACGTGCATGTTGTTCAGCTTTTGCGCCGAGGCATCAATAAAAGTACGCAATGCTTTCTTTTGCCCCAACGGACTGACTCCGCCCAGTACATAGCCGGTAGTGCGCTCAACTTTTTTCGGATCAGCCATGGCTACTTTTTTCACGCCGGCAGCTGTCGCCAGCTTTTTAAAATTAAGCGTGTGACACACCGGTAAAATCGCCACCAGCAACTCGCCGCTATCCGCTTCTCCAACCAGGGTCTTAAACACCTGTCCGGGTGCCAGACCCAGCTTGTCGGCTGCTTCCAGTCCATAAGAGGCTGTGCCCGGATCATGCGTATAACTGTGCAACTGGAACTGTTGTTTTTGTCGCTTGAGCAAGGCCACTGCCGGGGTCATTTTGAGTCTCCATTGTGTATTTAACAGGTATAGCTTTTACCGACTAAGCAAGCGTGCCACTTTATCATTCGCGTTGCAGACAAACGAGTAGGCCGTACTTTCTTCGGTTAAAGCAGCACGCTTTGCAGTGTTCTCTTAACAACATACACGACTGTATGTATACTGGCTCCCTTTTAGCAGCAACAGCAGGCAAACCACGACAGTCAAGCCACCTGCTGCTAAACTGCACTCATTCTTGAGGTATCTGACAGGTCCTTTCTGAGCTCCAGCCTCCGGCTTTTTATTATTCCGACGCTGGCAGCGCGATATTCCGGGTCATGCCTTTAATTGACTATTTTGCATTTGAATTACTCAGGAATCCCATACTTATGAACGGTCCCTTCACTCGAGCGGCGGCGTTTTCCCTGACGTTGCTGAGCGCTGCATTACTGACTGCATGCGACAACAGCGAACAACCCCAACAGCAAGGCAGTCAGCCCGCACCCAAAGTGGGCATTGTCACTCTTGAAGCCAAGCCCTTTACGCTGACCAGCGAGCTGCCAGGCCGTACTACAGCCTATCGTGTTGCCGAAGTGCGTCCGCAAGTCAACGGCATCATCCAGAAACGTCTGTTCACCGAAGGCAGCGAAGTCAAAGCCGGTCAGCAGCTATATCAAATTGACCCAGCCACTTATCAGGCCACCCTGAAAAGCGCCGAAGCCAGCCTGCTATCAGCCAGTACACTGTCCAAACGCTATAAAATGCTGGTTGAAGAGAAAGCTGTCAGCCAACAGCAGTATGATGATGCCAATGCCGCCCACCTGCAGGCCGAAGCTGCCGTGGAAAAGGCCCGCATTGATGTCAAATACACCAAGGTGCTGGCCCCGATTGATGGCCGTATTGGCCGCTCTCGTGTCACCGAAGGTGCGTTGGTCAACAACGGCCAAGCACAAGAGCTAGCCGTAATCCAGCAACTGGACCCGATTTACGTTGATGTTACCCAGTCCGCCAACGACCTGCTGCGCCTGCGTCGCGAACTGGCCGACGGCCGTCTGGAAAAAGCCGGTGATACCGCCGCTCAGGTTGCTCTGCGCCTGGAAGACGGCAGCGACTACCAGCATAAAGGTACCCTGGAGTTTTCCGAGGTTTCGGTTGAGGCCAGCACCGGTACTGTGACCTTGCGTGCAGTCTTTCCCAATCCTGACGGCATTCTGCTGCCCGGCATGTTTGTTCAGGCCAGCCTGACCAGCGGTGTGAACCAGAGCGCCATTCTTGCGCCACAGCAAGGTGTCTCCCGCAACCCCAAAGGCCAGCCAACTGCCATGGTGCTCAACGCTGACAACCAGGTCGAGTCCCGCGTACTCAAAGCTGAACGTACCGCAGGCAGCTACTGGCTGATCAACGAAGGGCTTACTGCCGGTGATCGCCTGATTACCGAAGGCTTGCAGTGGATTCAGCCCGGCGTCACTGCTGACCCCTATCCTGCAAAAAACGTAGCCCAGGGTGATGCTGCCCAGAGTTCAGCCCAATAACCCGCCACGAGAAGATTCATGTCCAGATTTTTTATTGACCGCCCCATCTTTGCCTGGGTACTCGCCCTGGTAGTGATGCTGATTGGCGGTTTGGCGATTCTCAAATTGCCGGTCAACCAGTATCCCAGTATTGCTCCGCCAACCGTCGGCATCAGTGTGTCCTACCGTGGAGCCTCCGCCAAAACGGTGCAGGACACCGTAGTTCAGGTGATCGAACAGCAGCTCAACGGTATTGACGGCCTGCGCTACATTTCTTCCGAAAGCAACTCCGACGGCAGCATGTCGATCAG
>CAZBXG010000010.1:29303-35766 GCA_964495925.1 uncultured Thiopseudomonas sp. | reverse complement strand
TCAGGATCGAGTCAACATTTTTTGTATGCGAGCCGCGCCACTGAATTTTGTTTTCATCGAACCATAGGTCGGCAAAGTCTGAGAAAAGAGGGGTGTCTTCCGGTTCGCGGTTGCCAGTAGCTGCAGAAACGCTCACTGTTGGCTGTACCTTTGCAATATTCCCGCTTCCCGGAAAAAACTCTACGTAATCAAACTGACCCAGCAAGATTTTAGCCTGGACCCGCTGAAGCAAAGCTTCAGCCTTTTTTCTGTTCGCTGGCGTATCTACCAAGGCGGTTTGCTCTCGGCAGCGATGACCAGCAAACATGAAATCCAGATACAGCTTTCCTGTTTCTTTACGTACGCGAACCTTAGACATGGCACACCTCGCCATTTGCCATCGGAATGGTCAAGACCTCGCAGCTCCGTGAACCTGCCAGCATCGTCTTTTCGACTTCTTCCCAGAGGAAAAGAATTTTGCGACGCCCAAACGGCTTGATGTAATGCTTACCCTCAAGAAGAACGGAGTCCTTGAGGTTTTGCCGAATCGTTCGGCAGTCGTACTTGATGCGCTCGGAAAGCTCTTCTGTAGTCAGGTAGGTATAAGTAATGTCCATAACAGTGTTCCTCTGCTAGTCTATTCTGGGTAAAGAAAAGGCATCCAAAGTGAAGCAATGCCATTCAGAATGACATTCTACGCATCAGAATCGCATTTGCAAGCACTTTTTGCCATTTAGAATCAAATTTATTTATCTGGGATGGATTTTATGATTCGGTGTCACTTGGCTCGCCTGATGGGAGAGCACAAAATGAAGATTGTTGACGTGGCCAGGGAGACCGGCCTGAATAGAAATACGGTCACATTGCTTTATAAGGAAACGGCGCAGCGGATCGACCTGGACGCACTGGACAAACTCTGCAAGCTTTTTGAGTGCGAGGTCGCTGATATTTTGGAGTTCATGCCAGACGATGAACCATAGCCGTGCTGGCTAATATCGGTTCAAGGCAGTGTTCAGGATTGCTGGTGATGGGCAGGGATGCCAAAAGCTGTGACAAAAGCCGTTTGTGACAAAAGCGGCCTTACGGTCAAAACTTCGGGAAAGAGAAAAACAGAAAAAGCAGATCTGTCACACATACGTCACAAATCTGTCACAGAGGAAATTTGGCAGGATAGAAACAAAAAAGGCGAACCAGTAAGTTACTGATTCGCCTTTGTTTTGTCTGGTTGCGGGAGCAGGATTTGAACCTACGACCTTCGGGTTATGAGCCCGACGAGCTACCAGACTGCTCCATCCCGCGACGGCTATTATACGCAGAATGTGAACCCTGTCAAAAAATAGTTTTATCTGCGAGGTTTTCGTTGTTCCTGACGGCGTTTCCAGCTGCGGGAAACCCACCAGCGCCAATAGAGCAAGGTGCCCAGATAGCCGATGGCGGACAGCACAACACCAGCAACAAAAGAACCGAAATATAGCGGCTGCCAGTGGGTGGTGGTGACCTCCATGATCCATTGCAGACTGAATTTGTCCGGCATGCTGACTGCTGACGTGCCTAATAGCCAGGAGCCCAGCTTATAGTTGGCATAGAAGATGGGGGGCATGGTCACGGGGTTGGTCAGCCAGACCAGTCCGATGGACAAGGGAAGGTTGGCGCGTAACGGAATGGCAACCAGTGCGGCTGCCAGCATTTGCATGGGCATGGGAATCATGGCCCAAAACAAGCCAATGCCTACTGCGCGAGCCAATGAATGACGATTGAGCTGCCAGAGATTGCTGTCATGGATCAGGCTACCCAAGAAGCGCAACGACTTGCTGTGCTTGATGGTTTCCGGATCGGGCATGTAGCGTTTAAAGAATTCTCGTGGCATCGTGGTACTCAATCGGGTAAACGGCCCTATTATGTCATTTGTCACGTTAATAGTCTGTGACAAGGTGTTACCAGACTTTGCTCCGTTGATCTGGAGCAACTTACAGTTTTGACAGCAGCTACAGGGAGGTGGCTCATGAGCAGTTATGCGCTGGCGTTTTCTTTTGGAGCACTATCTTTACGCTGGTTGCCAATGGTGCCAGCAGCTTGGTTATTGTTACTTTTTTTGTGTAGCAGCGTTGCTCTTATATTGTCGAAACAGCGCAAACTGCATTTATTGGCGGTAGCAATCCTAGGCCTGTGTTGGTCTGGCTGGCAAGCGTCAATTGTGCTCGACCAACGTCTAGGGGAAGGCCTGAATGGCCAAATCCTGTGGCTGGAAGGCCGCATCTCCGGCTTGCCGCAATGGCAGCAGGAGACCGGTTGGCAAGTGGTCAGGTTCGAGCTGGAGGAAGCCGTTTCCCGGCGTGCAGATTTACCGCCGCGCTTGCGTTTGTCTTGGCGCGACCCGTTGCCAGTGCGTGCTGGAGAGCGCTGGCGGCTGGCCGTACGCTTAAAGCAACCGGATGGTCTGCTTAATCCCCATGGCTTTGACTATTTACAGTGGCTGACCGCCCGACGCATTGGGGCGACCGGTTCGGTTAAAACCGGTTATCGGCTGGGAAATGGGCGGGGTGTGCAAGCCGTGCGGGAGGTTTTACGTGACAGGATATTGGCGTTATTGCCGGATAACCCAGCTGCCGGTGGTGTACTGGCGTTGTCACTGGGTGATGGCTCGGTGTTATCACGTGAGCAATGGCAAAGACTGCAAAACTCTGGCACTTTGCACCTGTTTGTAATTTCCGGGCAGCACATCAGTCTGGTTGCGGCGCTGGGCTATGGTCTGGTGGCACTGTTGGTACGTTGTGGCTGGTGGCCAATGCGCGTGCCCTGGTTGCCGGTCGCCTGTGGTTTAGCGTTGCTGGGTGCATTGGCTTACGGTGTTTTGGCTGGCTTCGGTGTGCCAGTGCAGCGGGCGCTTATTATGGTGACAGTGGTATTGCTGTGGCGAATGAGTTATCGCTCGTTATCAACCTGGAAGCCCTGGTCACTTGCTTTGGCTGCTGTATTGTTGCTGGATCCAATGGCAATTTTGCAACCTGGGTTTTGGTTGTCCTTTGCAGCGGTGGCTGTATTGGTGTTGGTGTTTGCCAACCGGTTGGGTCGTTGGCGCTGGTGGCAGGTGCTAACCCGGGCGCAGTGGGCCGCAGCGGTTGGTTTATTACCGTTGTTGCTTGCTTCGGGCTTGCCGGTTAGCTGGGTTGGGCCGCTGGCTAATGCGATTGCGGTTCCTTTTGTCAGCTTTGTGCTGTTGCCACTGATATTGCTGGGCATGTTGCTGTTGAGCTGGCCGCTGTTGGCAGCTCCGGTTTTGCAGTTGGCAGCTAGGCTATTGCTTGAACTATGGGACGTGCTGGACTGGCTGGTACAGGGCTGGCCAGCATGGCAAACAGCTGTACCAGACACATGGGTGCTTCTGCTGGCAGGTGTTGGAGTGTTGTTGCTGCTGTTGCCGGCGGCATTGCGCCCGTGGTGGTTGCCGCTGGTCCTGCTGGTGCCGCTGATATGGCCGCGAAACACTGCGCCGGTTGCTCCTGGGCAGGCAGAAATCTGGCTGCTCGATGTGGGACAGGGGCAAGCCATCGTTGTTCGGACCGCCGGTCACGTCTTGTTATATGACGCCGGCCCGGCCATGGGTGGCATGGATGCGGGGGAAAGTGTTGTAGTGCCCTTTTTGCGTGGCGAGCGGATCAGGCATGTGGACTGGTTGGTCTTGTCGCATGCCGATGCTGACCATGCCGGTGGTGCGGCTGCGATACTTCAGCAGGTAACGGCAGGGCAAGTAATCAGCGGTGAGCCGTTGCGACATCAGCAGTGGCAGGCACAAGCCTGTACTGATGATGAGTGGCAATGGGACGGCGTGTATTTTAAGCAATGGCAGTGGCAGGCGGCAAATAATGGCAATGCCGCTTCCTGTGTGTTGTTGGTGGATGCTGACGGGGAGCGTTTTTTGGTTACCGGCGACCTGGATATTGCGGGCGAGCGTGCTTTGCTGACAGCCTGGCCGAGCCTGCAGGCGGACTGGCTGGTTGCGGGACATCATGGCAGTCGTACCTCGACAGCCCAGTTTTGGTTGCAGCGGGTCAGACCACATTCGGTGCTGATATCGCGTGGCAAACATAATGGTTACGGCCATCCTCATCCGTTGGTGTTGGCGCGGCTTGAATATAACGGAATCAGGCTGTATGACACCGCGCATGATAAAGCAATGCGTATTCGCCTCGGCGCGCGACAGCCGCTGTGGTCAATGTCGCGGGAACGCCGCTTTTGGCGTTAAGAAGTGAACCGCTTCGCTTTCTGCGGAGTTGCACAACAATCCTGTCGGACTCTGTACCCCCTTGTGGTAAAGTTGCGTTTATTTTTAGAAAAGGAAGCCTGCTGTGTGGGAACTCATTAAATCTGGCGGCTGGATCATGCTGCCGATTATTGCGTGTTCAATCATTGCTGTGGCCATTGTGGCCGAGCGTTTGTGGACGTTGCGGGCTTCGCGTATCAGTCCGCCGCATTTGCTGGGACAGGCCTGGCGTTCAGTGCAGGCACGCGAGCTGGATGCAGCCAAACTGAGGGAGTTGCGGGCTGACTCGCCGCTGGGACAAATTCTGGCTGCTGGTCTGGCGAACTCCCGCCATGGCCGCGAAATTATGAAAGAAAGCATTCAGGAGGTGGGCAGCAAAGTCGTCACCGAACTGGAGCGTTTTTTGACTCCGCTGGGCACCATTGCAGCCATCACTCCGCTGCTTGGTTTGCTGGGCACCGTACTGGGCATGATCGAAATTTTTAGCGCCTTTATGGGTTCCGGCATGGCCAATGCACCGCAACTGGCGGGTGGTATTGCCAAGGCACTGATTACCACTGCAGCGGGCCTGATTGTTGCCATTCCGGCACTGTTCTTCCACCGTTTTTTACAGCGCCGTGTTGACGAACTGGTCGTGGGTATGGAGCAGGAAGCAATCAAGCTGGTAGAGGCGGTACAGGGCGACCGCACTGTAGAACTGAGCGAAGAACCTGTGGGCAAGAAGGGAGCACGAAAGGCGTGAGGTTTCCCCGCAAGGCGCGTGAGCCGGTCGATATCAACCTGGCTCCACTGATTGATGTGGTGTTCATTCTGCTGCTGTTTTTTGTGGTGACCACCACCTTTACCCGTGAAACCCAGCTCAAGGTGGACCTGCCAGAAGCTGTCACCGGCGAGCAGGTGGAAGAGCGTTATGACCAGCCGCTGGAAATACTGGTTGATCAGAACGGCCGCTATGCGGTCAACGGGCAGGCGTTAGCCAGCAATGACCTGAGTGCCATAATGGGTGCCTTGATTGAGGCATCCGCCGGGCAAAAAGATATTCCTGTGACGCTCAGTGCCGATGGCAAAGCACCGCACCAAGCGGTTGTGACGGCAATGGATGCGGCTTCCAAACTCGGTTTTGTACAGCTGCGCATTACCACCATTGAGGCGCAGGACGGACAGTGAAACTGGCCGAGCGCATGGTCAAAGCCTGGTATGAAGGCCATGCCGGACTACTGGCATTGTGGCCGCTGGAAAGGCTGTATCGCTGGGTGGTCGAGCGCAAGCGCAAGCGCTTTTTAAGTGGTGAGCTGGACAGTTACCGTGCACCGGTTCCGGTGATCATTGTTGGCAATATTACGGTGGGTGGTACGGGTAAAACTCCACTGATTCTCTGGCTGATTGAATATTGTCGTGCGCGTGGTTTACGCCCGGGTGTAGTCAGCCGCGGTTATGGTGGTGAGCCACCGCAGTGGCCGTGGCGTGTACGCGCAGCTGATGACCCAAGGCATGTGGGTGATGAGCCAGCGCTGCTGGTGCAGCGCACAGGTGTGCCCATGGCGATTGACCCGCAGCGCTCGCGTGCGATTGAACTGTTGCTGGCCGAAGAAGAGCTTGACTTGATTCTGTGTGACGATGGCCTCCAGCATTATCAGCTGTACCGCGATCTTGAGCTGGTGCTGATTGATGAGGCGCGAGGCCTGGGCAATGGCCGCTGCCTGCCTGCTGGACCTCTGCGCGAACCTGCGCGACGACTGCATGAAGTGGATGCGGTGCTGTTCAATGGTGCTGCTGTCGACAAGGAGCAGGGCTATGCCATGCAGCTACAGCCAACCGGACTGGTGCATGTAGCCAGCGGGCAGCTGCAGTCGCTGGATCATTTTCCTGCCGGTCAGGAGATGAATGCCATCGCCGGAATCGGCAATCCGCAACGTTTTTTCAATACCTTGCACGAACAGGGCTGGCGGCCAAAGGGACAGGAGTTTCCCGATCATGCCCGGTTTGCGGCAACCGACTTGCAGTTTGATGACACTCTGCCGCTGCTGATGACCGAGAAAGATGCGGTCAAATGTCGGGGCATTGCTCCTGATAATGCTTGGTATTTACAGGTTGATGCGCGGCCTTCGCCCGCTTTTGTTGACTGGCTGGACGCATGTCTGGCGCAGTTGTTTCCCGAAATTAGAGGTGATGAATGATGGATGCCAAATTGCTGGATCTGCTGGCGTGCCCGCTGTGCAAAAG
>CAZBXG010000010.1:9195-29203 GCA_964495925.1 uncultured Thiopseudomonas sp. | reverse complement strand
AATGTGCAGGGCGACGAGCCGCTGATTCCGCCCGCAGTGATTGATCAGGTTGCCATCAACCTGGCAGCTCATCCCGAGGCAGCTATGGCAACACTGGCCGAGCCGATTGATGACATGGCTTCGCTGATGAACAACAACGTGGTCAAGGTGTTGAGTGACAAAAATGGACTGGCGCTGACCTTTAGTCGTGCGCCGCTGCCCTGGGCTCGTGATGCGTTTGTGGCGAGTCCGGATGAATTGCCCGCTGGTGTAGCGTTTCGTCGCCATATCGGCATCTATGCTTACCGCGTCGGATTTTTGCAGCGTTTTGTCGAGTGGGGGCCGTGCTGGTTGGAGCAAACCGAATGCCTGGAGCAGTTGCGTGCGCTGTGGCATGGCGAGCAGATTCATGTTGCTGATGCACTGGAAACTCCGCCGCATGGCGTGGATACGCCGGAAGATCTGGAGCGGATTCGGGCGCTGTTTGCTTGATAAGGGTGTAGCGCGATCAGGCTGCCTGATTGTTGTGTAGAACGGCTTTAGCGGCGATGCGAAGACTGGTTCAATTACGGTGGCTTGGTATTAGCCCGTTCGCGACTAAAGCCGCTCCTACAGGGTACTCCGGAGTAAAGCCGGTACAAGATTGTGTAGAAGCGACTTCAGTCGCGATTGGACTGCTACATCTGCACTCAATCTGAAATAACCACTGCCCAGCTTGCAAATCCCCTGGTCGTATCCAGTCTGCCGTTTATTGGCATAAGCACAGCATTTGCACTTGTCAGGTTGCTGCTGTAGAACAACTGCTCTTGATTAATTGTGGAGTAAAAAGTGAAAGTCCTGTTTGTTTGTCTGGGTAATATTTGTCGCTCACCTACTGCCGAGGGTGTATTTCGCCATTATGTCGAGCAGGCTGGTTTAAGCGAGCAAATCACTATTGATTCGGCTGGTACGGCTGACTGGCATATCGGCAAAACGCCGGACCCACGTACAATTAAGGCTGCAGCGCAGCGTGGCTACGACCTGTCGGTGCTGCGTGCGCGGCAGGCCGTAGCAGACGACTTTTATAAATTTGACCTGATTTTGGCCATGGATGACAGCAATCTGGAAAACCTGCAGGCAATTCAACCTGCTGACGGCAAGGCTGAGCTGGCGCTGTACTTGCCGCGCTTTGGTCTGAAACAGCGCGAAGTGCCTGATCCGTATTATGGCGGCGAAGATGGTTTTGAGCTGGTACTGGATATGCTGGAGCAAGCCAGTGAGAAATTGCTGGCGGAAGTCAGGGAGCAGTTGTGAGTTTTAGACCGCAAGAGAATGTTGAGCTGAAAGCCCATAACAGTCTGGGCGTGAACGCCACGGCGCGCTACTTCACTAGCGTGCGGATTCAGCCTCAGTTGCAGGCAGCGATGCGCTGGGCCATGGAGAATGACCAGCCTTGGTTGCTGCTGGGTGGTGGTAGCAATTTGGTGCTGGCCGATGATGTGCCCGGGTTGGTGATCAGTCTGGAAACGACGGGCCGCCGGTTGGTGCATGAAGATGACGAACACGTCTGGGTGCGGGTGCAAGCGGGTGAAAACTGGCATCAGCTGGTACGCTGGACGCTGGAGCAGGGCTGGTCAGGACTGGAAAATCTGAGTCTAATTCCGGGTACGGCAGGTGCGGCACCGGTGCAAAATATCGGAGCTTATGGCGTCGAGCTGAAGGATGTGCTGGAACAGGTGCTGGTGCTGGATGCGCTGGATTTTGGTCTTAAGCAGCTGTCAGTCGAGGATTGCCAGTTCGGTTATCGTGACAGCCTGTTCAAGAGCGAGCCGGGGCGACGGGTAATTTTGAGTATCGACCTGCGATTGAATAAAACACCACAGCTCAAGCTGGAGTATGGTCCCTTGCGTGCAGAGTTGGAGCGGCGCGGCATCTGCGAGCCAACGGCCATGGATGTCAGTGATGTGGTCATTGCCGTGCGTCAGTCTAAGCTGCCGGACCCGGCAGTGCTGGGCAATGCAGGCAGTTTCTTTAAAAACCCCGTGATTTCTGCCTGTCAGGCCGCGTTGCTAAAGCAGCAGCACCCGCAGATGGTGCAGTACCCACTGGCCAGCGGTGAGGTGAAACTGGCGGCAGGCTGGTTGATCGAGCAAGCAGGCTGGAAAGGCAGGCGTCGGGGTGATGCCGGTGTACATGAACAACAGGCGTTGGTGCTGGTCAATTATGACTCTGCCAGCGGCGCAGATGTTTTGGCGCTGGCAGCGGAAATTCAGGCAGATATTTTACAGCGTTTTTCTGTGGCGCTGGAGATAGAGCCAGTGGTGATTGGCACAAATTAATATGCTGGCCAGCAGAAGCGGCGGTGGCCGCAACTGTATTGTTGCGAACATCTGGTTGTAGACTGCATATGCTGGCTGAAGCTGTACATGGAGCAGTATGCCGGCGTGCGTCTTACTGCGGTTGAATTCTGATCAAGGCCCCCAAGTCACCATAATCAATATAAGTCAGCTCGTTATGAGGCACTGCTGCGCTTTGTAGCAGTCGTTCGCTGTGCTGCAGATTACCGTCGGCCTTGAACTGGTTGATCCAGAAATCCAGTGCCACTTTGTTGCTTTGATCCTGTTCTAGTGTCAGGACACCTTCGACTGGATGATGCCCGAATACCTCATCACCACTGCTCAGGGCAATTCGTACCGGACCACTGGTGGCATCCTGCTGCCAGGTGCGGTGTAGCAGGACGGTATAGCCATTGGCAGGTACCAGCTTACTGATAGGGTTTTCCAGCAGGCTGCTGCGTAACTGGAAAGGTTGCAGATGCTGGCTGTCGGCAGCCCAGTTATCTGGTGCGATTTTACTGTCGTAACGAGCCTGCATGTCGCCCTGACGGAAAATGATCAGTTCGACATGCGAACCATTACTGGCCGCTTGCAGGGGCAGGGCGGTGGCAATCAGCAGGAAAAAAGCACACAGGCGGTTACGCATGATAAAAATCTCTGGCGGTTAACTGGAAAGCTGCTCTAACAGGGTGTCAAGCATAGCAAAACGCTGACTCGATGTATCCATGGGCACACTGAAACGAAACACGGTTGCCCCTTCAAACTTGTAACGCTTGGGCTGGCTCTGGATCAGTTTGATCAGTTTGATCGGATCAACTGGCGTATTGGAGCTGAACTCAAGGCGGCCGCCCTGATCGTTGGCGTCCAGCTTGATGATGCCAAGCTGGTCGGCCCTGAGCTTGAGCGATGCCTGGGCAAACAGGTTTTTGGTTGGTTCGGGCAGCAAGCCAAAACGGTCGATCATCTCCACCTGCAGGTCTTTTAACGCTTCCGCGTCTGGAGCGGCGGAGATGCGCTTGTACAGCATCAGTCGACTGTGGACATCGGGCAAGTAATCGTCTGGAATGAGTGCCGGAATCCGCAGGCTGACCTGTGCTCCGTTGTTGAGCGGTTGTTCCAGGTCGGGTTCCTCGCCATGCTTGATGGCGTTGACGGCGCGCTCCAGCATCTCCATGTATAGACTGAAGCCAACAGACTGAATTTGTCCGCTTTGGCCATCGCCCAGCAGTTCGCCCGCACCGCGAATTTCCAGATCGTGGGTGGCCAGCACAAAGCCGGCACCCAGGTCCTGGGCGTTGCTTATTGCTTCCAGACGTTTCTCGGCATCGGAGCCGAGTTTTTTACCGCTGGGTACCAGTAGGTAAGCATATGCCTGGTGGTGACTGCGACCGACACGGCCACGCAGCTGGTGCAGCTGCGCCAGGCCGAATTTGTCGGCGCGGTTGATCAGGATGGTGTTGGCGCTGGGCACGTCGATGCCGGTTTCAATAATGGTGGTGGCTACCAGCACATTGGTGCGTTTGTGATAAAAGTCAGCCATGACCTGCTCCAGTTCACGCTCACGCATCTGGCCGTGACCGACGCCGATACGGGCTTCGGGTACCAGTGCGGCCAGGTCCTCGGCGCACTTGTCGATGCTTTTGACATCGTTATGCAGGTAGTACACCTGTCCACCGCGGAGCAACTCGCGCAGCAGGGCTTCCTTGACGATGGCATCCTGGCGCGGCATGACAAAGGTGCGTACCGACAGGCGGCGGGCGGGTGGGGTGGCGATAATCGACAGGTCGCGCAGGTTGGCAAAGGCCATGTTGAGTGTGCGTGGAATCGGTGTGGCTGTCAGGGTCAGAATATCGACTTCGCTGCGAAGGGCTTTTAGCCGTTCTTTCTGGCGTACGCCAAAGCGATGTTCTTCGTCAATAATGACCAGTCCCAGATTATTAAACTTGACGTCATCCTGCAGCAGCTTGTGGGTGCCGATGACTATATCCAGCTTGCCTTCTTTAAGCTGTTCCAGCGCGGCCTTGGTATCCTTGGCGCTGCTGAAGCGGCTCATCACTTCCACTTTTACCGGCCAGTCGGCAAAACGGTCACGGAAACTATTGTAGTGTTGCTGGGCCAGCAAGGTGGTGGGTACCAGTACGGCCACTTGCTTGCCGCTGTGTACGGCAATATAGGCGGCGCGCATGGCAACTTCCGTCTTGCCAAAGCCGACATCACCGCAGATCAGGCGGTCCATCGGCGTGCCGGCCAGCATGTCGCGGTGAACGGCGTCAATCGCCAGCTGCTGGTCGGGTGTTTCTTCGTAGGGAAAAGCGGCGCTGAAGGTGGCGTAGTCGGCACCGGGATCGCCAAAGGCGTGTCCTTTGCGGGCGGCGCGGCGGGCATAGATGTCCAGCAGCTCGGCGGCCACATCACGCACCTGTTCTGCAGCTTTGCGCTTGGCTTTGTTCCATTGTTCGGAGCCCAGGCGATGTAGCGGGGCACTGTCATCATCACTGCCGCTGTAACGGGCAATCAGGTGCAGATGGGCAACAGGTACATAAAGTTTGGCATTGTCGGCATATTCCAGTTGCAAGAACTCGGTGGCTTGTCCGTCAATTTCCAGCGTGGTCAGGCCAAGATAGCGGCCGACACCATGGTCGATATGAACCACAGGCGCGCCTTCGCGCAGCTCGGTCAGATTACGTACCACCAGCTCGCTGGCGTGCTCGTTAGCCTTGTCGCGGCGCTGGCGCTGACTGATACGCTGGCCGAGCAGGGCACTTTCCGGAATCAGGGCAAGACTGTTCAGCAGCAGGCCGGCATTAAGTGGAGCGACGCAAATACAGATGTTGTCTTTGCTAGCAAGAAAGTCCGGCCAGCTGGCCACTTCTATTGGGCGAAGCTCAATGCGCTCCAGCAGTTCCAGCAATATTTCGCGACGACCCGCTGTTTCGGCGGTAAACAGAATGCGGCCGTCAAAGTCTCCAATAAACGCCTGCAGGCTGGCCAGCGGCTGGCTGGCACGGGCGTTGAACGTCAGATCGGGCAGGGGGCTAAACGGCAGATTGTCAATGCCGGCTGTCAGGGTTTGGCTATCCTGGTCGAGCACAATGCGCGGGTACTGTTTCAGATGGGCGAAAAAATCTTCGACCGGTAAAAATAGCTCGGCGGGTGGCAGCAGTGGGCGTTCGATATCGCCTTTCAGATCACCATGACGGCTGCGTACATCCAGCCAGAAGCTGTCGGCAGCTTTTTCGATACCGGGCAGGGTAAATAGCGGGCAGCCGGCTGGCAGATAGTCGAACAGGGTAGAGGTGTGCTCAAAAAACAGTGGCAGATAAATTTCGATGCCACTGGCCAGAATGCCGTTGCTGACATCCTGCAAAATCGGACAACGGCGAAAATCGGTATCAAAGCGTTCGCGGAAACGGTTGCGAAAGTCGTTACGGCTTTGACTGTCGAACGGAAACTCGCGTGCAGGCAGCAGGCGGATGCTTTTGACCTGCTCGATTGAACGCTGGGTTTCCGGATCAAAGGTACGCAGGGTTTCGATTTCGTTGTCAAACAGGTCGATGCGATAGGGCAGGTCGCTGCCCATCGGATAGAGGTCAAGCAGAGAGCCACGTACGGCAAATTCGCCATGTTCATACACTGTATCGACACAATGATAGCCGGCTGCCTGCAACTGGCCGCGCATGGTTTCGATGTCCAGCGTTTGTCCTTCATCCAGCATCAGGCTGCCGCCGAGCAAAAATTCTTTTGGTGCCACCCGCTGCAAAGCGGTACTCAGTGGAACAATCAAGATGCCCCGGTCCATTTGCGGTAACTGATAGAGGGTGGCTATGCGTTGGGAAATAATGTCCTGATGTGGCGAGAACAGGTCGTAAGGTAGGATTTCCCAGTCAGGAAACAGCAGTACCGGCAGTTCGGGTGCATAAAAGCGCAGCTCGTCCTGCAATAACAATGCATTTTGGCTGTTGTCGGTGATCAGGACACTGAGCTGTGACTGGCTCTGGGCAGTCATTGCCAGCAGCAGGCCGCGTGACGAGCCGGACAGGCTACACCAGTGCTGTTTGCCGGAAGATTGTGGAAGTAGTGGTACTGCAGGTAGGGACACGGGACTGCCTTGAAGAGGAATCAAAGTGCAAATTGTAACCAGCAAGTGCATGTGGAGCCAGTACAGGAGCGTAAACACTTGCCGCTTGGCTGCGATAAGTTGATAATGTAGCCCTCTTTTATTCTCACTACAGGTATTTCACGTGGCGGAAAAAACAGAACAGTGCCTGCGCGACTGGATCGAGCGCGAGACGTTAGCTGAATCGATGATTCCTATGATTGGTCAGTTGTATCGCAACAACAACGTGATCACATCCATTTACGGTCGCGGTTTGATCAATCGCTCAGTCATTGCCATTCTCAAGGCGCACCGTTCTGCCCGTCACCGTGTGGGCAATGATGACTTGCTGGTGCGTGATACCTACCCGGTAATCGAGGCCATGACCAAGCTGGATCTGGGCGCGGCTTCCGTTGACCTGGGCAAGCTGGCAGTCAAATACAAGACCGAAGCCAATGGTCGCAGCATGGATGAATTTGTTCGCGACGAGCTGGCTGACGTGGTTGGCAAGCGCAGTGAAAATGTGAGCAAAGGCACTGACGTGGTGCTGTACGGCTTTGGTCGCATTGGTCGCCTGCTGGCGCGCATTCTGGTTGACCGTGTCGGTGCAGGCGATGGTCTGCGTCTGCGTGCGGTGGTTGTGCGCAAGGGCTCCGATAACGACCTCTTCAAGCGTGCTAGTCTGCTACGTCGTGATTCGGTCCACGGTTCCTTCAAGGGCACCATTGTTGTTGATGAAGAAAATAATGCGTTGAACATCAATGGCAATCTGGTTCGCTTCATTTATTCCAATGATCCGGCTACGGTCGATTACACCCAGTACGGCATCAAGGATGCGTTGCTGGTTGATAACACCGGCCGCTGGCGTGACGCTGAAGGTCTGGGTGTACACCTGTCTCGTCCCGGTATTGCTCGTGTTCTGCTGACCGCGCCGGGCAAAGGTGACATGAAGAATATTGTTCATGGCATCAACCATCAGGACATTACTGACGCAGACAAGATCATTTCAGCCGCTTCCTGTACCACCAACGCCATTGTGCCGGTGCTGAAAGCGATGAACGACAAGTTCGGCATTGTTAACGGTCACGTAGAAACCGTTCACTCCTACACCAACGACCAGAACCTGATCGACAACTTCCACAAGGGCAGTCGTCGCGGGCGTGCGGCAGCACTGAACATGGTCATTACCGAGACCGGTGCGGCCACTGCAGCAGCCAAGGCGCTGCCTTTCCTTGAGGGCAGGCTGACCGGTAACGCGATTCGCGTACCGACCCCTAACGTGTCGATGGCTATTCTGAGCCTGAATCTGGAAAAAACCACCGATCGCGATGAGGTCAACGAGTACCTGCGTCAGATCGCCATGCATTCCGAGCTGCAAAAGCAGATCGACTATGTAGCTTCGCAGGAAGTGGTCTCCACCGACTTTGTCGGCTCGCGTCACGCAGGTGTGGTTGACTCCAAGGCAACCATCTGCACAGATAACCGCGTCATTCTCTATGTCTGGTATGACAACGAGTACGGTTACAGCCACCAGGTGGTGCGTGTACTGGAAGAAATTGCGGGCGTACATCCGCCTGTATTTCCCCGCTAAGTAACAAAGGTTTGGCCGGCTTCTGTGCGTACACAGGTGATCGGAGCTGTCAAGGGAGCCTTTCGGCTCCCTTTTTTATATTCTTGATTATTTGGGCATTTTTTCGCCAGCCGTGGATAAAGTTTTGCTTTTAACTGGAAACTTTGCTGGGTAGGTCTCTATAATGTGTCGAATTAATTCAGGGGTCGCCGGAGGCTTGTAGCATTCAGCCCAGTGCTGTCTGTATAGCAGGTGCCGGTTGATAAACAATCCATTAACAACGTGGTTAGGCTACCTATGATCAAAATAAAACGTGGGCTTGATTTGCCCATGGTGGGCGCGCCGGAGCAGCGGATTGATACCGCTCAGCAGGTGCGCAGCGTTGCAGTCATAGGCTTCGACTATAACGGAATGAAGCCAACGATGCATGTGCATGAGGGTGATCGCGTCAAGCTGGGACAGGTCCTGTTTGAGGACAAAAAAACACCAGGTGTGTTTTTTACCGCTCCCGGAGCAGGCGTGGTCAAGTCAGTCAACCGGGGGGAGCGTCGTGTGTTCCAGTCCCTGGTTATTGAGCTTGATGGGGATGAACAGGAAACTTTCAACCAGTATCCAGCCGATCAGCTGGCAAGTCTGACCGACGAACAGGTACGTGAGAACCTGCAGAAGTCCGGTTTGTGGACTGCACTGCGTACTCGTCCTTATTCAAAAGTGCCAGCGGTGGACTCAACTCCGCGCTCCATTTTTGTTACTGCGATTGACACCAACCCTCTGGCGGCCGATCCGGCACTGATAATTGCCGATCACGCTGAAGCCTTCAAGCAAGGTCTGCAAGTGCTATCCCGTCTGGCAGGAGTGTACCTGTGCAAGGCTGACGGTGTGACTCTGCCGGGCGAAGATGTTGCCGGTGTTACCACCGAAGCCTTTGCCGGACCACACCCCGCAGGACTGCCAGGCACCCACATTCATTACCTTGATCCGGTCAGTGCCACCCGTACCGTTTGGCAGATCGGCTATCAGGACGTGATTGCCGTAGGCAAGCTGTTCACCAGCGGTCAGCTCTGGGTTGAGCGTGTTGTCGCTCTGGCCGGCCCTGTTGTGAACAAGCCGCGTCTGGTCAAAACCCGTCTGGGTGCCAACCTGAGCGAACTGACTGCCGGTGAGTTGGAGGATGGTGAAAACCGTCGTATCTCCGGTTCCGTGTTTGGTGGTCGTACTGCTCGCGCCACATGTGACTTCCTCGGTCGTTACCATGTGCAGGTCAGCTGCCTGGCCGAAGGCCGTGATCGTGAGCTGTTTCACTACCTGCGCGCCGGTGTTAACAAGCACTCAACCCTGAATATCTTTATTTCCAAGCTGAGCGGTGGCAAGAAGTTTGCCTTCGATACCAGCAGTAACGGCAGTGCTCGCGCGATGATTCCGCTGGGTAACTACGAAAACGTTATGCCGCTGGATATTCTGCCGACCCAGCTGTTGCGTTACCTGATTGTCGGTGACACCGAGATGGCCCAGAAAATGGGTTGCCTGGAGCTGGACGAAGAAGACTTGGCCCTGTGTACTTATGTATGTGCCGGCAAGTACGAGTATGGCCCGATTTTGCGGGATAACTTAACGCGCATCGAGCTGGAGGGTTAATCCATGGGGCTTCGTGCATTTTTAGACAAGATCGAACACAACTTCGAAAAAGGTGGCAAGTACGAAAAATGGTATGCCCTGTATGAGGCAGTGGATACCTTTATGTACAAGCCTTCCGATGTAACCAAAACCACTTCTCATGTGCGTGACGGCATTGACCTCAAGCGCATGATGATTACCGTCTGGATGTGTGCATTTCCGGCCATGTTCTTTGGTATGTGGAACATTGGTTATCAGGCCAACCAGGTGTTTGCCGCCAGCCCTGATTTACTGGCAGCCCAGGAAGGCTGGCGGTTTGCGCTGACCGGAGCTCTGGCTGGCTTTGATCCGGGTAGCATCTGGGACAACATGATTCAGGGTGCAACCTGGTTCCTGCCCATCTACCTGGTAACCTTTATTGCCGGTGGATTCTGGGAAGTCCTGTTTGCCTCCATCCGCAAGCATGAGGTCAACGAAGGCTTCTTCGTCAGCTCCATTCTGTTTGCCCTGATTGTTCCGCCAAGCATTCCCCTGTGGCAGGTTGCCATGGGTATCAGCTTTGGTGTGGTGATCGGTAAAGAAGTGTTTGGCGGTACCGGCAAGAACTTCCTCAACCCTGCTCTGGTAGGTCGTGCGTTCCTGTTCTTTGCTTATCCGGCTGATATTTCCGGTGATGCGGTCTGGACTGCCGTTGACGGTTTCTCTGGTGCAACCAGCCTGAGCGTAGTGTCGGCTGGCGGTATGCAGGCGCTGACCGAACAAGGTCTGAGCTGGACAGATGCGTTCCTTGGCTTTATGCCAGGTTCCATCGGTGAAACCAGTACGCTGGCAATCTTCATCGGCGGTGCGGTATTGCTGATGACCCGTATCGCAGCCTGGCGCATTGTTGCTGGTGTCATGCTGGGCATGATTGCCCTGAGTACCCTGTTCAATATGATTGGCTCGGAAACCAACCAGATGTTTGCCATGCCCTGGTACTGGCATCTGGTGGTGGGCGGTTTTGCCTTCGGTATGATCTTCATGGCGACTGACCCCGTGTCTGCTTCCATGACCAATACCGGCAAGTGGATTTTTGGTGCCCTGATTGGTGTGATGGTGGTGTTGATCCGTGTGGTTAACCCGGCATTCCCTGAAGGCATGATGTTGGCCATCCTGTTTGCCAACCTCTGTGCCCCACTGATTGACCACTTTGTTGTTCAGGCCAATATCAAGCGGAGGCTGGCACGCAATGTCTAGTAGAAAAGATACAACCGTAGGCACGCTGACTGTCGCGTTGGTCGTGTGTCTGGTGTGCTCCATTTTTGTTGCCGGAGCGGCAGTTGCACTGCGCCCGACCCAGCAGGCCAACAGTTTGCTGGACAAACAACGCAGCATCCTGTCGATTGCCGGAATGGGTGATAGCAGCCTGACCGCTGATCAGGTTCGCGACATGTTTAAAGGCACTGTCCAAGCTCGCCTGGTTGACCTGGAAACAGCCACTTACTCGGATGCGTATGATCCGCTGACTTTTGATCAGCTGGCGTCTTCAAAGGATCCGGCAATCTCCAAAAGCCTGACCGGCAAGGAAGACCTGGCATCCATCAAGCGTCGTGAGCGTTATGCCACTGTTTATGTGGTTGAAAACAACGATCAGCTCGACACATTGATCCTTCCGGTACGTGGCTACGGGCTGTGGTCGACCTTGCACGGCTTCATTGCTGTCAAAGGTGACCTGAACACAGTAACCGGCTTTGGTTTCTACGAACACGCCGAGACTCCCGGTCTTGGTGGTGAGGTGGATAATCCGAAGTGGATCGAATTGTGGCCCGGCAAGCAGGTGTTCAACGCCAAGGGCGATGTGGCACTGCATGTGATCAAGGGTAATGTTGACCGTTCCAGCCCGAGTGCAATCAACGAGATTGACGGCATTGCCGGTGCGACTCTGACCAGTAACGGTGTAAACCATTTGTTGGATTTCTGGCTAGGCGAGAACGGCTTTGGCCCGTTCCTGAAAGAATTAGATCGCCAGCGTAAAGGGGAGGCATAACCAATGGCTGAGCCAACTATCAAGGGTGTGTTGCTTGATCCGCTGTTCAACAACAACCCCATTGGCCTGCAGATTCTGGGTATCTGTTCTGCACTGGCCGTAACATCAAACCTGAAAACCGCGATTGTTATGTCGATTGCACTGACATTGGTAACAGGTTTTTCCGGCTTGTTCATTTCGATGATCCGGGCGCAAATCCCGAACTCCATTCGTATGATCGTACAAATGGTAATCATTGCCTCGCTGGTAATTGTGGTTGACCAGTTCCTCAAGGCCTATGCCTACGGACTGTCCAAGCAGTTGTCGGTTTTTGTCGGATTGATCATTACCAACTGTATCGTGATGGGGCGTGCGGAAGCGTTCGCCATGTCCAACCCGCCGGTGCTGTCATTCTTCGACGGTATTGGTAACGGTCTGGGCTACAGTGCGATGCTGCTGATCCTTGGTTTCATCCGTGAGCTGTTCGGTTCCGGCAAACTGATCGGCGCTACCATCCTGCCTACCATCAACGACGGTGGCTGGTATCAGCCCAACGGCATGCTGCTGTTGCCGCCTTCCGCGTTTTTCCTGATTGGCCTGATTATCTGGGCGCTGCGCATGTGGAAACGCGACCAGATCGAGAAGCCTGACTTCGTTATGGCTCCGCACACTGTCGAGAAGGAGGCTTACTGATGGAACATTATTTGAGTCTGCTGGTTAAGGCCATATTCATCGAGAACATGGCACTGGCCTTCTTCTTGGGCATGTGTACTTTTATTGCACTGTCCAAGAAGGTCGAAACCGCAATTGGTCTGGGTATTGCTGTAGTTGTTGTCCAGACCATCACGGTTCCGGCCAACAACCTGCTGTATACCTATTTGCTCAAAGATGGCGCGCTGGCCTGGGCTGGCCTGCCGGATGTTGACCTGAGCTTCCTTGGCCTGCTGAGCTACATCGGTGTGATTGCTGCCATTGTCCAGATTCTGGAAATGCTGCTCGACAAGTATGTGCCTGCACTCTATAACGCGCTGGGTGTGTTCCTGCCGCTGATTACTGTGAACTGTGCCATCATGGGCGGCACCCTCTTCATGGTAGAGCGTGACTACAACCTGCCCGAGAGTGTGGTGTATGGCGTTGGTTCGGGCTTGTCCTGGGCACTGGCAATTGCTTTGCTGGCAGCCATTCGCGAGAAGCTGAAATACAGTGATGTGCCTGCAGGCTTGCAGGGACTGGGCATCACCTTTATTGCCATTGGCTTGATGTCTCTGGGTTTCATGTCCTTCTCCGGCGTACAACTCTAAGGAGCAGTGAATAATGAGTTTCGAAGTCTTTTTGGCCATCGGAATGTTCACCGCCATCGTATTGGCTTTGGTGGTGCTGATTCTGGTTGCCCGTGCCAAGCTGGTTTCCAGCGGTGATGTCAACATTCTGATCAATGGCGAGCGCACAGTGACTGTGCCTGCCGGTGGCAAGCTGCTGCAAACGCTTGCTGCACAGAATATTTTCCTGTCCTCCGCCTGTGGTGGTGGTGGTACCTGCGCCCAGTGTACCTGCCAGATTTTTGAGGGTGGTGGCGACATGCTGCCAGCCGAAGGCAGTCACTTCACTCGTCGTGAGGCGAACGAGGGCTGGCGTCTGTCTTGTCAGGTGACCATCAAGCAGGACATGAAAATTCAGATCCCGGAAGAAGTGTTCGGTGTGAAGAAGTGGGAATGTACTGTGGGTTCCAACCCGAACGTGGCTACTTTCATCAAGGAGCTGACACTGGTTCTGCCCGAGGGCGAGGATGTCAACTTCCGTGCTGGGGGTTATGTGCAGCTGGAATGTCCGCCTCATCGTGTTGAGTACAAGGATTTTGTCATCGAGGAGAAATTTCACGAGGACTGGGACAAATTCAACATTTGGCGCTATGTGTCCGATGTGAAAGAGACCACGATCCGTGCCTACTCCATGGCCAACTATCCTGAAGAAAAGGGTATGGTGAAGTTCAATATTCGTATTGCCACTCCACCACCCGGTCGTGATGACCTGCCGCCCGGTATCATGTCGTCCTATGTCTTCAGCCTGAAAGAAGGCGACAAGGTCACTGTATACGGCCCGTTTGGTGATTTCTTCGCCAAGGATACCGATGCGGAAATGGTCTTTATCGGCGGTGGTGCCGGTATGGCACCGATGCGTTCACACATCTTTGACCAGCTCAAGCGTCTAAATTCCAAGCGTAAAATCAGCTTCTGGTACGGTGCCCGTTCACTGCGTGAGGCGTTCTACGTTGATGAATACGACAAGTTGCAGGAAGAAAATGAAAACTTCCAGTGGCATCTGGCGTTGTCCGATCCGCTGCCGGAAGATAATTGGGAAGGTTTGCAGGGCTTTATTCATAACGTCCTGTATGAAAACTACCTGAAGGATCACCCAGCTCCAGAGGATTGTGAGTTCTACATGTGCGGACCGCCCATGATGAACGCAGCAGTCATCAAGATGCTGGAGGATCTGGGTGTAGAACCTGAAAATATTTTGCTGGATGACTTTGGAGGCTAACATGCTGCGCAACCTGTTACAGGGTGCGGGATTTATAACAGTCATGAGCCTTGCGCTGGCCGGTTGCCAACCGGCCGAGCGCATCGAGGTGCTGTCTGGTCCAACCATGGGCAGCACCTACACCATCAAGTATGTAGCAACCTCGACAACACCCGCTGCCGACGCAGCGGGTGTTGCCGTTCAGGGCATCCTTGATGAGATCGATCGTCAGGTATCAACCTACCGCGCCGACTCTGATTTATCCCGTTTCAACCAGTTACCTGCGGGTAGCTGTGAGACCATGCCGGAACCTGTCCTGGAACTGGTACACTACGCACATGAGCTGGCAGAGATGAGTGATGGCCAGTTTGATATCACCATCCAGCCGTTGCTCAACGCTTGGGGTTTTGGCCCGAACAGCCGGACTCATGCAGTTCCGAGCGCAGAGCAAATTGCCGAAGCGCGCAACCAGATGGGGTTCAGGCATCTAAGTGTTGAGGGCAATCAGCTTTGCAAGGAAATAGAGCTCAAGCTAGACCTCAACAGCATTGCTGCAGGCTATACTGCGGATCGTATCGCAGCCAAATTTGAGCAGCTGGGCATTCATAGCTATATGATCGAAGTCACTGGCGAGCTGATTGCCAAAGGCAAAAAACCGGATGACTCGCCCTGGCGCATCGCGCTGGAGCAGCCGCTGGGTAATGGTGAGCGAGTGGTGCAGCATGTGCTGGAAGTGGATGGCTGGAGTGTGAACACCTCGGGGGATTATCGCAATTACTTTGAGGAAGACGGTGTTCGCTTTTCACATACACTGGACCCACACAGTGGTGCCCCGATTGCACACAATCTGGCGGCAGTCACAGTGATTGACCGCTCGGCTATGGCGGCGGACGGGCTGGGCACCTTGTTGATGGTGCTGGGCAAGGAAAAGGGCATGGAGTTTGCCAGGCAGTATGAGATTGCTGCTCTGTTTGTGACCCGTGAAGGTGAACAATTCCAGAGTGACAGCAGTCCAAAGTTTGAAGAGTTGTTTCCCGGTAAGGGGAGGTAGTCCATGAGTTATTTCATTATGTTTCTGGTGGTGTTTGCAGTGATGCTGCTGGTAGTGCTGGGCATGGCGTCAGGCGTGCTGGCAGGACGCAAGCCGATTGCAGGTTCCTGTGGTGGTATTGCAGCATTGGGCATTGAAAAGAACTGCTCGATTTGTGGTGGCGAGCGTCAAAAGTGCGAAGAGGCAAATGCCAATGGCACTGTGCAGGCCCGGGAAGACCTGGCCTATGACGCAATGGCCCGCAAGTAAACACAACAAATATGTGGTAGCGCATCAGCAATGATGCGCTGTTCGGGATTGAAACAGTGACAGGGCCAAAACAGTGGCTAGGGGTCACTGTTTTCATTGCAGGTGAATTGGGAGTTTAAATGGCAGTTTATAATTACGATGTAGTTATTCTTGGTTCTGGCCCTGCAGGCGAAGGCGCAGCGATGAACGCGGCCAAGGCCGGGCGCAAAGTGGCGGTGGTGGAAAGTCGTGGGGTGGTTGGTGGCAGCAGTACTCACCTGGGAACCATTCCCTCCAAAGCATTACGACATTCAGTGCGTCAGATTTTGCGTTTTAATACCAATCCGATGTTTCGTCAGATTGGCGAGCCGCGCTGGTTTTCTTTTCCGGATGTGCTTAAAAGTGCGGAAAGTGTAATCGAGCGGCAGGTTGCTTCACGCACCAGTTACTACGCCCGTAACCGGATTGACGTTTATTTCGGCACTGCCAGTTTTGCTGACGAACATAGCATTGATGTGGTCGGCCCAAGCCGGGTCGAGAAACTGGTTGCCAACCAGATCATTGTTGCCACCGGTTCGCGTCCGTATCGCCCGTCAGATATCGACTTCAACCACCCGCGCATCTATGACAGCGACACGGTACTGAGCCTGGGCTATACCCCGCGCCGCTTGATTATTTATGGCGCAGGCGTGATTGGCTGCGAATACGCATCCATTTTCAGCGGACTGGGTGTGCTGGTTGATCTGATTGATACGCGTGACCGCTTACTGAGCTTCCTCGATCGGGAGATTTCCGATGCCCTCAGTTATCACCTGCGCATCAACAACGTGCTTGTACGTCACAACGAGGAATACGAACGGGTTGAAGGTGTCGAGAACGGCGTGATCCTGCATCTGAAATCAGGCAAGAAGATCAAGGCCGACGGTTTCCTCTGGTGTAATGGCCGTACCGGCAACACCGACCAACTGGCACTCGAAAATGTAGGGCTGGCTGCCAATGGCCGTGGCCAGATTGCGGTGGATGAGTACTATCGTACCGAAGTGCCGAATATCTATGCGGCTGGTGACGTGATTGGCTGGCCAAGTCTGGCCAGTGCAGCCTATGACCAGGGGCGTTCAGCAGCTGGCAACATTATTGACGACGGCAGCTGGCACTATGTTGATGACGTACCGACCGGCATTTATACCATCCCCGAGATTAGTTCCATCGGTAAAACCGAGCAGGAATTGACTGAAGAAAAAGTTCCGTACGAAGTAGGTAAGGCGTTCTTTAAAAGCATGGCGCGGGCACAGATTTCCGGTGAAACCACCGGCATGCTGAAAATCCTGTTTCATCGCGAAACGCTGGCCATTTTGGGCGTGCACTGCTTTGGTTATCAGGCGTCCGAGATTGTTCATATTGGTCAGGCCATCATGAACCAGCCGGGCGAAGCCAACAGTCTGAAATACTTCATCAATACTACGTTCAACTTCCCGACCATGGCGGAAGCCTATCGGGTGGCTGCATATGATGGCATGAACAGGCTTTTTTAAACGGCTCCGGCCAGGCAGTGGCGATGGCCGGAGCGGCCTTTGAACAGTTGTTTACTGATTCCCGAGCGTGGCGTTGGCCAAGCCGGGAAAGTCTGTAATCAGGCTGTCGACGCCATAATCAGCGAGCTGGCGCATTAGCGCCGGGTCGTTGACAGTCCAAGCGGACACATGCAATCCGGCCGTCTGCGCCTGACAAATACGCTTTTCTATGCACAGGCTCCAGTTCAGTGCCAACAGGCTGCACTGGAAACGCTGGGCTGTTTTGATCGGGTCCAGCAACGCATATTCGGCAACCAGTCCCCGTTGCAAGTGCGGTGCCTGTTGCAAGGCTGTACGCAGAACCGTATGTGAACTGCTGGTCAGTACCACCTTGTCATTCAAACCATATTGTTCACACAGCCGTGCAATGGCCTGAATCAGAATCACGGCGCGCTTGCGTGACAGGCTTTTGATTTCCAGTTGCCAGTGCTCAAATGAACAGCTGGCCATCACTTTGGCCAGCGTGGGCACAGGGCAGGGCGTAGGCCAGGCCGGTCCGCCATGACGCGTGTCGTAGCGGGCCAGCTCATCTGCTGTCATATTTTTAACCCTGTCCTTGCTACCAGCCAGACGCTTCAAGTCGGCATCATGAATCACTATTGGCTGGTTGTCGCGTGACAAGCGCAAGTCCAGTTCGCAGCGGGTAACTCCCGCATCCAGACAGGCCTGAAAACTGGGCAAGGTGTTTTCAGGTGCTACACCTTTGGCACCACGGTGACCGTAAATAAGTGTCATAGCTGTTGCCTGCGATGTTGGCGCACACTGGTGACCACATGCTGCCGTTCAAAATAAACAGAAAAATCAGGGTAGTCCCAGCGGGTAATGGGCGGCTGGCCAACGCTGGCGTGTCGCAGCAACGGCTCACCATGGGTTGTCAGCACAAGCGTCTGGCTTTGTCCGCGTTGTGGCAAAGCTTGTTGGTGTGACACACCTTGTTGGCCAAGCGGGATGAACAGAGTGTCGGCTTGCAGGCCATTGCTGCATAACAACAGAGCTGGCAGAGCTAGCAGGACAGGTAGCACGGTGGCACGAAACATGGCGTCACTCCTGTTGGTCGGCTAGTGCTTCGCGACGCTCCTGCGCCTGTTTGTGCATGATATGACGGGCCAGCACCTGACGCTGGGTTTCGTTGGGCTCATGGAAACGGGCAGCGATCTGGTAGCCCTCTTCGACTTGTTCACAACGAATTACTTGGGCTTGCAATTGCAGGCCAAAAGCCTGTGGCAACAGAATCAGTCTGAGTGTCAGAATGCTGTCCGGGTCGTGCTCGCAGCAATCAATAAAGCTGATGCCGTCCTCGGAAATACTGACTTCCTGTGGCTCACCAAATTCTTTCATTAGGCCCTGCGCCAGTGCGTTGGCCAGTAAATCAATGCGCTTGTTGGTGATTTTCAGGTAACTGACCAGTGCGCGCTGCTGCTCGCTGATGCTGCGTAACAGGGGCTGGGACTCAAGTTCCAACAAGTATAATTCGTTCAGCAGACTAAACAGTAATGTGTCGTCTTCGGACGTATCGCCAGAAGTGATTTGCAGTGCGATCCGGTCCTGAATGCGGTAGTATGCGCGACGATCTTGGGTGTCCTGTGTGAGCATATGGCGTCCAGACTATCCGTATGTGAATGGGCTTTCCTGCCACGATAGCAGACAGGAGAGCCAGCATTTTAGCCCTTAACCTCTGACAGTGCAGCATTATGTTTCGACCCCTGGCTTTGTTTGTCGGCATGCGTTACACGCGGGCCAAAAGGCGTAACCACTTTATATCCTTTATTTCCCTGACCTCGATGATCGGGCTGGCACTGGGCGTGCTGGTGATGATTCTGGTGCTCTCGGTAATGAACGGTTTTGACCGCGAGATGCGTACACGCATTTTGGGCATGGTGCCGCATGCTACGGTCAGCTCGTTCACCCCGCTGGATGACTGGCGGGCGACTGGCTCACAAGTCATGCAGCACAGTGAAGTGCTGGCGATTGCGCCCTTTACTCAGTTGCAGGGCATGCTTACCCATAGCGGCAGTGTGCAACCGGTGCTGGTTAACGGTGTTTTGCCAGAAACCGAAGACGATGTCTCGATTATCAGCCAGCATATGCAGGCAGGACGTCTCGAAGATCTGAAAAGTGGTGAGTTCTCAATCATCATTGGCGAGATCACCGCCCGTCGATTTAATGTGCGGGTCGGTGACAAGCTAACTTTTGTCCTGCCCGAGGCTTCGGTCACGCCTGCGGGTGTCTTCCCCCGGCTTAAGCGTTTTACCGTGGCCGGCATTTTCAAAGTAGGTGCCGAGCTGGATGGCTCGCTGGCCCTGATCCATATTGAGGATGCTGCACGGCTGTCACGTTGGCAACCGCATCAGGTTGAAGGCATTCGTCTGAAGCTAAAAGACCTGTTTGATGCACCGCGTGTGTCATGGGAAATTGCCCGCACCATTGTAGACAGCGACCTGCATCCGCGCGACTGGACCCGTAGTCACGGCAGCCTGTTTGCTGCAATCCAGATGGAAAAAACCATGATTGCCCTGCTGCTGCTGCTGATTGTGGCCGTGGCAGCATTCAATATCATTTCTACGCTGGTGATGGTGGTGACTGACAAAAAAGCCGATATCGCCATTTTGCGTACTTTAGGTGCTTCCCCGCGTCAGATCATGGCCGTATTTATGGTGCAGGGCACCCTGATTGGTGTGGTTGGCACCCTGATTGGCGGTGTGCTGGGCATTATCAGTGCGCTGAACGTGACCACCTGGGTCGCAGCGATTGAGTCGTTTTTTGGACACCAGTTTTTAAGCTCGGATGTGTATTTCATCAGTTATCTGCCGTCGGAGTTGCGCTGGCAGGATGTAGTGCTGATTTGCAGTGCTGCTTTGGGCATGAGCTTTCTGGCCACGCTCTATCCGGCCTGGCGAGCTTCACGAACCCAGCCGGCGGAGGCGTTGCGTTATGAGTAAGAACACTGTGCTGGAGTGCCGCCAGCTGGGTAAAACCTATCAGGAAGGGCCGGCCAGGGTCGAAGTGCTCAGGCAGATTGATTTGCAGTTGCGTGCAGGTGAGCGCATGGCGATTGTCGGCAG
>CAZBXG010000010.1:0-9095 GCA_964495925.1 uncultured Thiopseudomonas sp. | reverse complement strand
TTGCTGGACGAGCCAACCGGTAACCTCGATCGCGCTACCGCGCAAAGCATCCAGGCGTTGATGCTGGAGCTGTCCGAGTCGCTGGGCACCAGTTTTCTGGTGGTCACGCACGACCTGGAGCTGGCCCAGCAAATGCAGCGGGTTTTACGCTTGCAGGATGGCGGGCTGGTAGCGGTTTGATTGTGTCCGTGGTGTGGTGTGGGTGTTTACGCTGTGGCGTCTGGGTCAGGTGGGACACTCCGCCAGGCTGCGCTACACTAATGCCTGACTCCGGCCCCACCTGACCCGAGTTTGCCTTGCGCGGGTGATGGGATGGTGGCCCGGCTTGGCCGGGCTGCTGTCGCCCCGTGGCTGGTTGGATATTTTTGGTGTGGCTGGACATAAATGAAGTGGATGCTAACCGTCCGGTAAGCTGCAAACCCAGCAGGACGTTAAGCAGCAGAGAGTGTTTGTTATCTGCCCAAGAACAGTTTCTTTCGTTCGTATCTTGCTTGTATAGACACAGCGTAATAAACGTACAGCGCAAGGCGGTAGATCAGTCAGTAAAACCGGCGTCAGCAGTCCGGCGTAGCCGGACTATTATTCCCCCGCTCGGGGCTGGAGTGCGGCGGGTGAGACCGGAGCAAAGCATCAGCAACCGGGCCGTTTTAACGGTATGGGCAGCGTTAGTTTTGCGTAGTGCCTCACCTGTCAAGGCGCAAACCACAAGTGCATAAAAACTTACCCAACCTTTTCTACTGCCATCACCAAAATTTTTCCTGCTTCGGGATAGCACCAGATTACATCGACATCATGCAGTCGTGCGCCATACTGTCGTGTGGGTTCAGGTTGCTGGTAAGCCGGTTTTGGATCTTGCGCCAGACATTGTTCAATCAGTTCCACCAATGGTTCGCCCAGCCGTTCACCATGTGTGCGGGCTGCTGCCAGTGCCGCAGGCTGCCAGCCAACAGGCAGCAGTACCGGTGGCTGTTCGGCAATTTTATTCCAGGCTTCTGGCACTGATTCGGCAAACGGAATATAGGGTTTGATGTCCAGCACCGGCGTGCCGTCCAGCAAATCAATTCCGGCAACGTGTAACCTGTATTGCTCGTCAATACATTCCAGCCGAACCAGTGATTGCCCGATGCTGTTGGGACGGTGACTGGCACGGCTGGCAAATACCCCCAGGCGTTGATTGCCGCCCAGTCGTGGTGGCCGTACTTGCAACCGCTGTTGCTGTGCCAGTGCCTGATGAAACACAAAAACCACCCAGACATGACTGACCTGCTCTAGCCCGGCCAGCGCATGCGGCTGGTTGTAAGGAGGCAGCAGTTCAATCACGCCGCGCGCTGCCGGAGCCAGCGCGGGTTGGCGTGGAATGGCAAATTTTTCCTTAAAGCAGGAACGAACACGACCAATGGGTTGCATGGGGTAGTGGTCCATTTGGTTCTCCTGTCAGGCGCTGGATGTGAAAGTATGTCGGAAAGAACGGTATGCCATCCTTGGCCTCAGGGTTTTATTTGGGCTGGTCACACACGTACGCTTTACCCCGCCACCAACACCCGTATTGCCTCCAGACGCACGGTTGCCTTGTTCAGCAAAGCTGTACCTTCTGCCAGATGGCGGCGCAGCAGGTCGATTTCTTCGTCGCGTACGTTGGGGTTGATTTGTTGCAATGCACTGAGCCGTTCAATTTCATTGCCGAGTGTTTGTCGGAATGCAGCGTGGGCCAGCTGAACTTTTTCCATGTGTTCGGGCTGAACCAGCGTGTCGGCTTTTTTTACCAGTGCAGCCAGCTCGTCGCGCTGGCTGCGGGCAAACTTGGCAGCACTGGCACGGGGAACAGTTTCCAGTTGGCCATTCAGGGTTTCCAGGCTGACCTTGTCTGCCAGGTTGCGCCCTTGCTGGTCAAGCAGGCAGCGAATAATGGCCGGCGGCATATAGCGACCCAGTTGTAGGTGACGGGGGGCAATGGCTTCGCTGACATACAGCAACTCGACCAGTACGGTGCCGGGTTTGACTGCCTTGTTTTTTAGCAAGGCGACACTGCTGTTGCCCATTGAACCCGCCAGTACCAGATCCATGCCGCCTTGCACCATGGGGTGTTCCCAGGTGATGAACTGCATTTCTTCACGGCTCAGTGCCAGTTCACGGTCATAAGTGATGGTGACGGCTTCATCGCTGCCGAGCGGAAAGCTGGCATCAAGCATTTTTTCGCTCGGACGCAGGATAAAGGCATTGTCCGAGTGGTCCTCGCTGTGAATACCGAAGGCATCAAATAGTTGCTCCATGTAGATGGGCAGATCAAAGCTTTTTTCCTGTTTGGCGATTTGTGCGGCCAGCTCTTCGCCCTGGCCGCTGCCGCTGGAGTTGATTTCCAGCAGGCGATCACGGCCTTTGTGCATTTCTTCGGCCAGTTGCATGCGTGTGTCGCTGGCGTCGGTCAGCAGTTGTTGCCACTCCTGTTCGTTGCCTTCATCGATGAGGAGAGGAGCCAGTTGTTCGGCAAAACGCTGTTCGACTGTTTGTGCGGTCGGACTGGTGCTGAGGAAGGCATTGTGACCCTGGTGATACCACTCAAACAGGCGCTGCTGGGTGCTGTTCTCAAAGTAGGGTACATGGATGTTGATGTCATGCCGTTGGCCGACCCGGTCCAATCGACCAATGCGTTGCTCCAGCAGGTCTGGATGCAAAGGCAGGTCAAATAGCACCAGGTGGTGACTGAACTGGAAGTTGCGGCCTTCGCTACCGATTTCAGAGCAGATCAGTACTTGCGCGCCAAACTCTTCGTCCGAAAACCAGGCGGCGGCCCGATCACGCTCGATGATGGTCATGCCTTCGTGGAAGGTGGTGGCCAGAATACCGCTGCGAATACGCAGGGCTTCGTCGAGGTCAAGTGCGGTATAAGCGCTGGCGCAGATGATCAGCACCTTGCTGCCTTTTAGTTTTTTCAGCGTTTCCAGCAACCAGTCGACACGAGGGTCAATTTGCCACCAGCGTTCAGGGCTATCTTCCGGCTGTTGTGACTGATAGTAGAGTTCAGGGTACAAACGGCTTTTCAGGCCGCTGCCGCTGGGCAGGTATTGCTCGGGCAGGGCCAGTGGTGCGGGGTGTAGCAAACGACCGGGAAAGCCTTGCATGGCGGCGCGGGTGTTGCGGAACAACAGGCGGCCAGTACCGTGGCGGTCCACCAGCATGCGGACCAGTTGATCGCGCGCTTCTGTGGCCTCCGGCTGACGGGCCTGCTCAATCAGCTCGCTACAATCGCCCAGTAATTCATTGAGCAGCAGGCTGTGTTCGTTAGACAGGTTTTGGTTGTCCAGCAGCTCGTTGGCGGCTTCAGCAATGGTATGGAAGCGACTGCTTTCCTCGCGGAAAGTAGCCAGGTCATGAAAGCGGTGCGGATCCAGCAGGCGCAGGCGTGCAAAGTGGCTTTCCTGGCCCAGCTGTTCCGGGGTGGCGGTCAAGAGCAGTACGCCGGGAATGCGTTGTGCCAGTTGCTCTACCAGCTGGTAAGAAGGACTGGCTTGCTCGGGCGTCCAGCTCAGGTGGTGAGCTTCGTCAACCACCAGAATGTCCCACTGTGCGGCCAGCAGTGCACTACAGGCTTGTTCGTCTTCGCGAATCCAGTCCAGTGACATCAGTGCGATTTGTGTGTCTTCAAACGGGTTGTCGGCATCACTGGCGCGGAAGATTTCGTAGTCGAAAATGCTGGCGTGCAGGTTGAAACGGCGTAACAGTTCAACCAGCCACTGGTGTACCAGACTTTCCGGCACGATCAGCAACACGCGGCTGGCACGTCCGGTCATCAGCTGACGGTGAATGGTCAGACCTGCTTCAATGGTTTTGCCCAGGCCGACTTCATCCGCCAGTAAAACACGCGGTGCCATGCGATCGGCCACTTCGCGGCCAATGTGCAGCTGATGGGGAATGGGAGCTATGCGTGGCCCGCCCAGCCCCCATAGATCGCTTTGTTGCTGTTGGCTGCGCTGTTGCAGGCTGTGGTAGCGTAGGCTGAACCAGTCAAGAGGATCCACCTGACCGGCCAGCAGGCGGTCGCTGGCCAAGCGAAAGCGAATGAAGTTGGATAGCCCGGTTTCCGGCAGTGTGCAGTTTTCGTTGTTACGATCAAAGCCGTGATAGGTCAGCAGTCCATCCTGTTCTTCAATCTCCCGTACGGTCATGCTCCAGCCATCGTGGTGGCTGATTTCGTCACCGGGTGCAAAGCGTACCCGGGTTAATGGAGCATTGCGTAGGGAATATTGACGGGTTTCGCCGCTGGCCGGATAAAGCAGGGTGAGCAGGCGCTGGTCGCAGGTGAGTACGGTACCCAAACCCAGTTCGGCTTCGCTGTCACTGATCCAGCGCTGACCGGGATAATACTGCTGGGGCATTCAAATCTCCGCATGGTGTGGATAAAAGCGCGATATTCTAGCGGATTCGGTCGATGGTCGCACGAATCAATACTGATGCGGGTCTGGTGCAGGGCTGACTGAGAGGATTATTTGCCTGTTTCGACCAAAGAATAGTGGACGTATTGGGTGGGATGCTGTCTCGTTGCTGGTGTAAAGAACTTTGAGGCGGGCTGTTTACAGAATGAATTCTGTCGCTGGCTGGCTGTCAATAATTATTGCCGGTCTGGTGAAATAACAGAAATTTCCGGATTTTGAGACGATTGATAACAGGAGGTGCAATATGCTCCCCCCGATTCCCCAGGGACTGGTACCGGTTACGGTACAGCAGGACCCGGTCAAACCGCGTCCGGATATTCAGCCGGTGACGCCAGCCAGTGAAAGTGAAGCCAACAGCCAGGTAAAGCTCGATGAGCGTCAACCTGGTGGACAGGAGCAGCGTCGCAAGGGTAAAGGTGAACAAGAGCAAGAAGAGGAGCAGCTGGAAGAGCAGGTCATGCCGGGCAAAAAGCCGATGAGCCGCAAGGGCTTATTGGTTGATCTCAGGGTTTGAGCGGACAGTATGAGCAAAATATGAATATATTGGGTTTGTTAAGCAGATTTGTTTGGCTCTGTTGATCTTTGTCAATGAGCAGTCTGGGCGTCTCTACTAATGTCTATCTCAGCTTAAATTTATCGGGAGACTTGCCATGTTTATGGATGTTGTGGTTTTTGCGGGAGTCGGCACTGTTGCGTTGATGATTGCGTTTTTTGCAGGTTTGTATTTCTTCGTCAAAAAGGCGGAGCAGCGCAAGTCCTGATAGCGGATTACAAGTGCATGCAAGGCACTTTGGGCGACCATTGGTCGCCCTTTTTTATGCTTGCTGATTAATGCCAGTCGCTTATTTGTTGCGGTATCGGCTCATCAGGGCGCGCAACGCAGCTGGCTTCACCGGCTTGGGCAGGAAGTCGAGTTGTTCATTATGTACCTGGATGGGTAGCTCGGGCCGTGCGTCAGCACTGATGACAATACCGGGCAGAGTGGGTGTTTTCAGGGTTTCCCTGAGCCAGCGCATAACATTGATGCCGGTTTGGCCGTGATCAAGGTGATAGTCGATCAGCACCAGTTGCGGCACAAAGCCTTCGTCGGTAAATAGGGTTTCGCAGTCAGCGGTGTTGCGGGCGGTGCGTACAATACAACCCCAGCGACTGAGCAGGCTGTGCATGCCGGCCAGAATGCTTTCTTCGTTATCAATACAGAGTACGGCAAAGTTTTGCAGGGGCTGGGTTGAGTGTGATGTGCTGGGCGTAATAACTGCTGGCTGTAGCTGTCCACGATAGAGCGGAACTGTCACGCTGAATACACTGCCGGATCCCAGACGCGACTGCACTGAAATAGGATGAGCCAGCAGTTTGCACAGGCCGTCGGCAATGGCCAGTCCAAGGCCCAGACCCTTTTCTTCTCGTGTTTGGTGGCTGTCCAAGCGTTTGAATTCTTCGAAAATAAATTTCAGCTTATCTTCTGGGATTCCAGGACCGCAGTCCCAGACCTCAAGACGGATATGCTGCCCCTGGCGACGCACGCCAAGCAGCACTTTGCCTTTGGCGTAGCGAAAGGCGTTGGTCAGGAAGTTTTGCACAATTCGGCGCAGCAGCCGAGCATCGCTGTTGATACGGATATCCGGCGAAAACAGGCGAAAATCAATACCCTGTTGTTCGGCCAGTGCAGTGAACTCGGCACCCAGTGCATCAAGCCATGGACGCAGGGCAAAAGGCTGCGGATTGGGTGTGACGCTGCCTCCTTCCAGGCGTGAAATATCCAGCAAATCACTGATCAGGTCTTCCGCAGAACGCAGTGAGCTGTCCAGGTTACGAACCAGTTCCTGAGCTTCGTCAGGCAGGCTATCCTGATGGGACAGTGCAGCAGAGAACAGGCGTGCGGCATTCAGTGGCTGCATCAGGTCATGGCTGACTGCAGCCAGAAAACGGGTTTTAGAAGCGTTGGCATCTTCTGCCACGCGCTTGGCTCCGGTCAGCTCCTGGTTCAGCTGAGATAGCTCAAAGGTGCGCTCACTGACTCTTTGCTCCAGCCCTTCATTGGCTTCCTTCAGTGCCTGTTCCGCTTTGCGAAACGCGGTAATGTCGGTAAAGCTCATGACAAAACCACCGCCGGGCATCGGGTTGCCGATCAGTTCGATGACTTTGCCGTCGTGAAACTCGCGCTCCGAAGTGTGGGCTGTACCCTGGCGCATCCAGTACAGGCGTTTGCTGACATGGGACTCCACATCGCCGGGACCGCAGAGTCCTTTTTCTGCGTTGTGACGAATGATGTCGCCGATTGGGCGACCTACCTGAATCAGCCCTTCAGGATAATCAAACAGCTGTAAATAGCGGGTGTTCCAGGCAACCAGTTGCAGGGAGCGGTCAACCACGCTGATTCCCTGGGTCAGGTTTTCAATTGCACCTTGTAGTAAGGTCCGGTTGAACTGCAGGGCTTCGGATGCTTCGCCGACAATGCGAACGACATCCTCAACGTGCATTTCACGACCTTCAATTGCAGCGCGCACCACCACTCGCGTGGAGGATGCGCCCAGTACGCCAGTCAGCAATCGTTCGGTATGGGCGATCCAGTCGCTGCTGGCTGTTTCTGTCAGATTAAAGGCAATGCCGCGTGTGTAGGCAAAGCGGATAAAGCTTTGACGAGCGCGATCTTCACCGACAAAACGTCCGGCCAGAGTCAGTAGGTCACTGACTTGTACTGATAGCGGAGCTTTGTTGCCCACCTGCAAGCTGATAAAACGGTTGGCTTGCCAGTGTTCAGATACCCGCGTGCGGGAGAATAACGATACCAGCGCAAAAACCAGAAAATTACCGCTCAGGGATAAAGTGACACCCAGTGTCAGCGGATCAACGTCAAAGCCGAGGGGGATGGAATACAGCCACTGCAAGCCGGGAATGCCTTCCGGATCGCCACCAAAGCTGCTGGCAATTAGTGGTAAAACCAGTGTGTAGACCCATAGTAGAGAGCCGGTAATAAGCCCGGCAAACACACCCTGTCGGTTGGCTTTTTTCCAGATCAGGGCGCCAATCATCGCGGGTGCCATTTGGGTGAGCGCGGCAAAGGCTACCTGGCCAATGGTTGCCAGGCTGGCGCTCTGGTTCAGCAGGCGATAGCTGACATAAGCCAGCAGCAAGATAACAATGATGCTGAGGCGCCGGGCGGTCAGCATCCAGTAGCGAAATGCTTCAAACGGACGCTCGGTAGTGCGGCCCTTGAGCAGTAAAGGCAGCAATATGTGGTTGGAGATCATCACCGAGAGAGTGACTACGCCAACAATCACCATGCCGGTTGCAGCAGAGGCACCGCCAATAAAGGCCAGAATGGCCAGTGACGGATAGCCTTCAGCCAATGGCAGGCTGATTACAAAAGAGTCAGAACCTATGTCGGCCGGCAGGCGCAATTGACCGGCCAGTGCCAGTGGAACAATAAAGGCGGCAACCACCAACAGATAGGTGGGGAAAATCCAGCGGGCAAATTTCAGGTCGGCGGTGACATTATTTTCGACGACAGTTACGTGAAACTGTCTGGGCAGAGTATAGACCGCCATCATCGCCACGCAGGTCTGGACCAGCATGTGTGGCCAGTTGATGTTGGTATTCCAGAATTCTTCCAGCTCTGGCGCAGCCTTGGCTGTTTGCCATAAATCTACAGGCCCGCTGTACATGCCATATACAACAAACAGACCCACAGCGATAAAGGCCATCAGCTTGATCACCGACTCGAAAGCGATAGCGAACATCAGGCCTCGGTGGTGTTCGGTCACATCCAGGTTGCGCGTGCCAAATAAAATGGTAAACAGCGCCAAGCCAACAGTGACAAACAAAGCAATGTCCTGTCCCTGTTGTGCAGTGCTGTCAGCTGTGTTGAGTGTGAGCAGGTTTACGCCAAGCACAATGCCCTTAAGCTGCAGGGCCAGGTAGGGAAGAATGCCCACCAGGCAGATCAGGGTGATGAAAACGGCCAGTTTTTGTGACTTGCCGTAACGGGCGGCAATAAAGTCGGCAATTGAAGTGATATTTTCCTGCTTGCTGATGATCACCATTTTTTTGATCACCCATGGGGCAAACATCAAGAGCAGGATGGGGCCAAGGTAAATGGGTAAAAAAGACCACAACTGGCCTGCAGCCTGGCCAACCGAACCGAAAAATGTCCAGCTGCTGCAATAGACTGCCAGGGAAAAGCTGTATACCGCCACTCGCAGCCTGGGATGTAACGGCTTGGTGCGGCGGTCACCATAAAAAGCGATGGCAAATAAAATGGCCATGTAAGCCACGGCAACGAATGTCAGAAAACCAAAAGAGATAGCCATAAAGGGTCCAAAACAGATAAATATAAATCAGGTCGTCAGTATCTGGCTGACGGCAGGCGAATCATAGCCTTGTTGAAGGTAGCCAGCCAGCGATAGCATTGTGGCGCTTTGTAGTGGGTGGTTTTGGGTAACGCATTTAGACTTTTTCCTATTTCGCTGTTGACAAGTTCTGAATCTGGTGTAGAATGCGCACTCCTTTCAACGGGCCGCTGGATTCGGTGGCCACCGCAGCGAAAAGAAATTTTCAAAACGGGGTTGACAGAAAGATTGGCGGATCTATAATACGCAGCCTCAGTTGAGACGCAGTATGCGAATCGCTGAACAGTTCTTTAATAATTTAATCAAGCAATTCGTG
>CAZBXG010000009.1:32889-36901 GCA_964495925.1 uncultured Thiopseudomonas sp. | reverse complement strand
CCCCTCGCACAAAAGCAACGCGCCCGCCACGGTGTTTATGTAGTGCACCATGCCCCGTGTGATTCAGCTAGGTTTTTGCAAGACCACCAAAAGGCTTGCGCTTGGACAGAGTATCTACAGTGTGAGTTAGCTACACGGCAGCGGGTGGCGTGATGTCACCCGCTGTCCTGTAGTGGCTTAGTGTGCGACGCGCGATGTGCCATTAACCGTGGTGATGCGTACACGCTCGCCGACACGGAAAATCTGGTTGGGGTTAACCGCCTGCACATAGGCGCGCAAGACACCGTCGTCTTCACGTACAGTAATCTCTACGCCTTGGGTACGGGTAATGCCTTCTTCCGCAGCTGCACCGGCCAGACCACCGGCGACCGCACCAATGACGGCTGCCACTGCGCTGCCACGTCCACCACCAACAGTGCTACCGGCTACGCCACCAATGATGGTACCTGCACCGGCACCAATCGGGGTTTTGGTGCCTTCAATGCGTACGGGACGCAGTGATTCGATGGTTCCCATGCGTACTGTTTGCACCTGGCGTGCATCGGAGCGGGAGTAGCTGTCACCGGTCAGGCTGGATGCACAGCCGGTCACCAAACTGGTTGCAGCGAGTGCAACAGCAAACACGATTACTTTGCGCATGGAGTTTCTCCTGTATTGGGTTTCGCACTATTATACACCCCTTTATCTTGCCGATTTGTAAAGGATATGTAATGGATTTTATGAGTATCGCCATCATTGTGGTGGTCAGTGTGTCCGGCTTTTATTTCCACTGGTGGCTGTATGTGCGAATCAAGCGCTGGGTTAACCGGGATCTGGCCCTGTCGATGGCCGGCTCTGATCCTGCCAAGCGGGAATACATGCTGGCACAACTGGCGGAAGCCGAACGGCAAAAAATCGGCAAGAAAGAATTGGCCGACTGGCTCAAGTCACAGGCTGACGCTTTCGGCAGGGATTAACCGCCCGCTTCAAGGCGACAGACGGGCCATGCTCCAGTCGCCAGCGGCTTGCAGGCGGTAATCCAGCCGATCATGTAAGCGGTCAGGACGACCCTGCCAAAATTCAATACGATGCGGCAAAACCCGATAACCGCCCCAATGAGGCGGGCGCGCTGGGGCGTTGTTGCCAGCAAAACGCTGTTCTACCCTGGCCAGATTCTCGGCCAGTTGCTCACGACCCTGAATCGGCCTGCTTTGTGGCGATGCCCAGGCACCCAGGCGACTGCCCAGCGGGCGCACATTGTAGTAAGCATCAGACTCGGCGGCGCTGACTTGTTCAACAACGCCTTCAACACGCACTTGTCGCTCGAGTGCAGTCCAGAAAAAAGTCAGGGCCACGTGCGGGTTGGCTGCCATTTCCAGTCCCTTGTCGCTTTCATAATTGCTGAAGAAGACAAAACCGCGCTCATCCAGCCCTTTCAGCAGCATGATGCGTGCGTGCGGCTGGCCGCCTTTGTCGGCAGTAGCAAGCAACATGGCATTGGCTTCGTTGGGCGGGCGCTCGGTGGCGACAGCATGTTCCAGCCACAGGTCAAACAACTCAAAGGGATTGGCCGGACTGTTCTGTTCAAGCAGACCGTCACGGATGTAGTTGCGGCGCATATGTGCCAGCTGCTCGGCAGTGTGCATGGCTGTGCCTTATTGGCTAAGAGGCTGTATCTGTTTGCACGGCGATGGTGCAAACACCGGTGTTACAGGCGGCAAGACTTTACACCTTGCCACCCAGTACAAGAGCGCAGACTGCCAGCCTGCGCCGATGCTTAGTTGCTGTTCAGCATGGCCACCATCTGGCCATGACTGTCGTTGGCCATACGGGCATGCAGCTCCTGCTCGGGAACAACCAGCAGGGCTACGCCCAGTTGTTTGTCAATTTTTTCGCCATGGCTTACACCGAGGGTTTTCAGGCGGTGGCCCGGAACGCGGTTAAGGCGAAAAATGGAAGCGACCGAGCTCGCACGCTCATGGCTGACCTGCTCTTTGGATTTCAGCTTGTACTGGCCGGTGGCAACGCCAACCACCATGACGGCTATGTCCTGATCTTGCGCCAGGTGGCGGGTGATCTGGCCGATACTGCCCAGCGCTGCCGGCAGCAGCAGCTCGGGGCGCTGCGGGTGGAAAGTACCCTGTTCGGCAATGCGGATCAGCCAGCCCTGCTCGACTTCAGTCAGTGTATAGGGGGTTCCCTGCAGCAGATTTTCCAGGCGCTGCTTCTGCACCACGGACCAGTCGGCAGCAGTGCTTGCTGCGGGAGCGGCTGCTGTTGTCGCAGATTGCGAGGCACAACCTGCCAGAGTCAGAAAAAAAGATGCAAAAATTGCCAAGCGGAGCACATCTCACCTCAATCTGTAATAAGTTTTATGGTCTTGGCATGATGGAATCATGGTAACATCACTGCCACAACAGGAATCCATGGCAGTCTACACCCAGAGATACCTGTTGGGTAGCGCAAGACGTAGCAAAGCCCATTTTTCCAGTCTCCTTGCGTAGTTTTATGAAACAACAAAATAATGAACTTGCCACTATTTTGGCAGTCATTATCGGAGCTGGCCTCTAGGGGCTTCATGATATTGGGTCGTTGCCTTCAGGCAAATGCACAGGGCAATATCCCACTACACAGCTGGACATCCAGGCAGTGGAGCAGATCAGCTGTATCATTCTCACCAAGACTCCGGTCACCCACTTTGTAATGGTTAAAAAATGAGCACAGCCAAGAAAGTAGAAATTACCGATTCACGCAGTGCCGACAAGTTTGTCGTGCGTTTCCCCGATGACATGCGTGACCACATTGCTGTGGTTGCCAAACACAATCACCGCAGCATGAACTCCGAAATTGTTGCCCGCCTGGAAACCAGCCTCAAGCAGGATCAGGTCATGGACTATAACAACCCGGTTGCGCTAAACGAAAATGAAATGGCGGCACACGAACGTGAGCTGCTGCAACGCTTTCGTCAGCTGACCCAACGCCAGCAAAATGCCCTGCTGGCCCTGATCGCCTACGATCTGGAACAGCAAAACGACTGATCCGGCATTGCCTGATTGCCAAACAACAAAGCGGCCCTTGGTGGCCGCTTTGTTGTATCTGACGCTGCAAGCGCCAGTTATTTATGTCGCTCTTGCCAAAGCGCTGTTGCTTGCTGCATCGCTGCTTCATGGCTGCGCCCCAACCCGCGCAAACCCAGTGCGATGGTGCCAATAATGGCTTGCTCGCCATACAGGTCCGTTTCGTCGCCCTGCCAGACCCGCAGTAAACGCTCTGCTTCAAGAGTCTGCGCCTTGACCTGACGGCCAATGGTTGCTGGCCATGGTTCGTCCCAGGCCTGTCCGTCACTGGCTCCAAGCAATATGCCATCAGTGTCCGGACGCACTTCGATTTCGCCGCCATCACCCTTGATGACCAACGCATGCTGGCCCAGCAATACGTTGGCCTGCTGGTGAATCGGCTGATAACCCGGATGGAAAATGCTTTGCAGCACGCATTGTGCTTTCAGCGGATTGAGCAGACGCGCCAGCGAGTGTACAGGCGAGCGCAATCCCATGGTGTCGCGCAAGTCAATACAGCGTTGCAGGCGTGGCATCCACTGTCCCAGCCCGATATAAGCCAGATTATGCTGGTCCAGTGCGGTTGCCACCTGCGCCCAGTCTTCACAATGTGGAATGTGTAGGCTGTCGAGCAAGTCTTCGCTATACATGCGTCCGCTGGTGTGCTGGCCACCGCCATGCAGCAAAATGCGTATGCCGGATTGTGCCAGGGTTTTTACGGCCAGCAGATACCAGGGCAGCTGACGGCGTTTACCGGCATAGGTTGGCCAGTCCAGATCCACCTTGATGGCCGGTGCCTGCACCCGCTCTTGCACGGCTTGGGTAAAACCGGCCAGTTCGTCGGCGGTTTCTTCCTTGTAGCGCAGCAACATCATGAAAGCACCCAGCTGCACATCTTCAATCTTGCCATCAAGCAGCATGCCCATGGCGTCATGGGCTTCTTCGCGGGTCAGCTCGCGGGAGCCTTTTTGTCCTTT
>CAZBXG010000009.1:0-32789 GCA_964495925.1 uncultured Thiopseudomonas sp. | reverse complement strand
CAGGTCAAATTCCTGATAAAACTGGCGTACCAGATGCAGGATTTCCCAGTGTGCGGCGCTTAATACAATGCCCTCGTCGGCAGCCAGTGCCGTAGCCACCACTTCGCTCCAGTCCTCCAAGTGCAGCAGGCACTGGTCTTCATCCAGTTCGATTTGGTGACCATCTACTTCGAGCAGGCTTACCATGCAGTCACCTTGTCACTTTGGCTACAAAGCTCGACAAAACCGGCATAATCCACGGTGGATATACTTGCCGCTGGTTGCAGGTTCCGGGCAATCGTATCTTCAGCGAGCAAATGAACGCTGACCTGCTGCGGCCAGTTTTGCTGCCAGGCCAATACGGCATCACCACATAGCAATACGCTGTCGCCGTCACTCAGAATGGCTGGCAGCTGTCGCACCTGCGTTGTTTGGTTAACCAGATAAAGTGTTGTCATGCTCAGATCACCAGTACTTGTGCGTGGTCGGCCAACAAGCGGCGCACCTCATCGATTGTGACCGGCTGCGCCTCTACCGCCAGCTGTTCAAGACTGATGCCGCGTTCTTGCAGGCTACCCTGACAGACATAAAGCTGCTCGATACCAAACAAGGGCAAGCTGCCCAACTGGGCTTGCAGGTTTTTTTGTTGCAGGGCATCCGGCTGCTGACCGGTTAATAGCTGGTAAACACCCTCACCCTGCCACAGCAAGCTGACCGGCAAATCAAATGCGCCGCCCGCCAGGGCGATATCCAGCGTTTCGCGGGCGGCCAGTCCGGACCAGGGCGCATTGCGGCACACCAGCAATAACGGCTTCATGCATCCCCCTTGAAATGTACGGTACGGTCAGCAGATTGCAATGCTTCGTGCAGCTGCCCCAGCCCGGACAGGACAAAGCCTTGGGCCAGATTATCGCTGTCTTTCTGGTAACGCTTGGCTTCGGCGGCATCCAGTACACCCCGGCGCAAACCCGCAGCAATGCAGACGACGGCATCCAGCTGGTGTTCCTGCACCAACGCCTGCCATTGTTGCGCCAGGTTTTGCTCGTCTTGTGGAACGACCGTTAAACGCGTGGCAATGTGTACTGCGTCCTGATAAAAAAACAGCCGTTGCAGCTGATGCCCTGCGGCCAGCGCTGCTTGAGCAAAGCACAACGCCCGGCGGGTGGCCGGATCATGCGGTGCAGAAGAAAGTATGAGGGTAAATTGCATGGTTTGACCCGCAGTTAAAACAGCCGCTTATGCTAGCAGGTGTTGGCTTTTGATGCTTGACCAGAAAATGCTGGTCGCAAAATACTGTAGGAGAGGCTTTAGCCTCGACAGAAGCCAGGCTACAGCACAAAAGCCAGGCTGTGACATCAAGCATTGACACCAACACCGGTCGCGGCTGGAGCCGCTCGTACAGATAGTTCGTACAGATAAAACGTGGATGCTGGCGGTTCACGGGGGTTTACTGCTGTAGATTTGGTTTGCGCCAATAACCCAGGCTACGCCGCAAAGTGGTCAATGCTGCCTGCACTTGTTTGCTGTCACCCTCGCCGGAGTAATTTAATGCTTCATAAGCACCGACAAACTGTTCCAGTGCCTGCGTTTGTGGCTCGCTCAGTTGCGTGGCAATGCGCCGGGCATGATCACGCAACCCTTCCTGTGCAGGCCGTGCCAAACCACGACGACGCATCAGGCGGTCAAAGGCTTGCAACATGCGCTGCCCCGGTTCTGCCCGCTGCTGCCAGGGCTTAATGATCCAGAGTGCAAATATGCCAAGCAATAGCGCCATGCCACTGACCAGCCCCAGCCCTATGTGTTGCCAGTTGACCTCCCCCAGCATTTGTCGTAGCCAGGCTTGCTGGCGGTCTCGCTGATAACCCAGCACCTTGCTTTGCCAGCCATGATTAATATTTTCCCAGCCCATACGCAGCTGATTGATCCAGGCCACGTGGCGATATCGCATCGGTGAAAACACACCGGTATCGAGCAGGTCAATCTCGTCACCAAGCGCTTCCTGCAGGCCCTGTTCGATTCGTTCAGGTGCAACCTGAAAGGTCGGATCTGCCCGTTGCCAGCCTGTTTCCGGCAACCAGTATTCGACCCAGGCATGAGCATCCATCTGTCGCACCTGCACATAGTTGCCAGCCGGGTTGACCTCGCCGCCCTGATAGCCGGTAACCACCCGCGCCGGGATGCCGGCAGCGCGCAGAGTAAAAGTCATGGCGCTGGAATAATGCTCGCAAAAGCCCTTTTTAGTATCAAACAGGAACTGATCGACGCTGTTCTCACCCAGCAGTGGTGGCTTCAGGGTGTAGTGGTAAGGCTCCCGGTTAAATTGCAGCAGCACTGCCTGCACCAGTTGATGGTCATCGGCATATTGCTCACGCAATTGGCGGGCCCACTCCCGGGTGCGCGGGTTACCAGGGCGCGGCAATTGCAAATTGGCTTTGCGCTCGGCGGCTGACAAGCGCGGATTGGCCACCGCTTGCGGCCAGACTTGCGCCTCGTACAAATAGGTGCTGCGTACCGGTCGGCTACGACGCAAGCTAAAATCAGCCAACATGCGTACATCCGGCTGTTGTGTCTCACTGATATCCAGACTGAATAGCCAGGGCTGGCCGCTGGGCTGCATGATCACGCTGTAGCCTTGTGACGGCCCCTGTTTATGCCACTGTCCGGCAGGCAGCTCACTGTTAAAACTGGCCACCCGCCAACTGCGTCCATCAAACAGCGGCATGGTCAATGCCCGCCAGTACAGCTGGTTTTGCGTTGGAATCGGGCCGTCAAAGGTAGCGCGAAAAGCCAGCTCGGTGGACTGACTCAACTCCGCAATGTCACCCGGCGACATCTGGCTGGACAAGCCGGTTTTACCCTTATCACCTGGCTGCGGCAAACTCCACAGCGGCTCCAAACGTGGAAAAAACACAAACAACAGCAACGCCAATGGAATCGCCTGCCCCAGCAGCTTGAGCGACAGTCGCAGGCTGGCACTGACCTTCGTTCGTCCGCTCCCTTGCTGCAAGCCAGTCCAGGCAGCCAGCAAGGCAATCACCGGCAACAAGGAATACAGGGCGGCCAACAGGCTGTCGTTGTACAGATAGCTGGTGACCACGGCAAAAAAACCGAGAAATACCAGCACCAGCGCATCGCGTCTTGTACGCAACTCGACCAGTTTCAGGGTAAAAGCGGTAATCAGCAGGGCTACGCCCGCATCCAGCCCAATCAGGCTGCCACGACTCAGGTAGACGGCAAAAGCCGCACTGGTCATCATGCCAACCTTGACGATTGAGCGCGGCAATCGCCAGCGGGTGCGGTAAACCTGCACCCGCCAAACCGCACAAAGCACCCAGAGCCCGGCAATCCAGAGCGGTATGTGCAACAAGTGTGGTGCAATCACCAATACCTGGGCCACCAACAGCCAAAGCAAAGCATTGCGCGGGATGGCATCTAGCCGCTGCTGTTTGCTCATGCCTGCCTCCGGCCAAACAGGGCCAGCGCACGCAAACAGGCATCACGGTGTATCGGACCACTATCCGGCCCGATCAGCTGATCCGGTAACTGCAATGACCAGGGCAACTCGGCAGCATGCAGCCGCAATACATGAAAACACAGCAGTGACAGACGGTGCTCGCTGTCGCCTTGCAGCTGGTTGTAATCCAGCAGCGTTTCACTGCCCTGCAATTCACCAAACTGTTTGACCCACAACCCTTGTCCGCGCGACCAGGCTTTCCAGTCAACCCGGCGCAACGAGTCGCCCTGCTGCCACATTTCCAGCCCGCGATAATCATCAGCGCCCAGACGTATATCCAGCTGGCCTTCCTCGCTATCGTTTTCGTTGTGGGCCGCTGCCAGTGGTAAGCTGCCTTCCAGTGGCTGCGGATAAACCAGCACCTGCATGTCCAGATCAATCTGGCTCCAGGCCACCCAGATACCGAGCGGGAAGCGAGTTTCCACCCGTAACCTTGGCGCTTGCAACCAGCCTCGCTCCAGAGCCGGCATTTCCAGCATTACTGCGCGGCCATTGCCGGTTTCTACTTCGGTCAATACCGGTAACGGCGCACGCCAGCCCAGTGCAATGCCGTGACGCACCCTGTCGGCACTGCCCAGTTGCAGACGAAATACAGCCCGCTCGCCAGCGAAACAGGGTGCAGCGCGTAAACCTTGCAACTCAAGGCCGGCCAGATTGTGCCAGGTATGCAAAGCCGCAAGCAGCCCGAGTGAGCCGAGCAAAAACGCCAGCGCATAGGCCAGACTGTTCTGATAGTTGATGGCAACCAGCAGCATCAACAGTAACGCACCGCCAAAGGCCCAGCCGGTCAGGGTCGGCACAATGAAAATTTGCCGCTGGCCGAGCTGTATTCTGGATGACGGCGGCATGCGTCGCTGCCACCACTGATTAAGCCACTGGTGGAGGCTGTTCATCAGAGCGCGGGTACTTCGTCCAGCAGTTGCTGCACTATGGCTTCGGCGCTGTGGCCGCGACTGCCGCCCAAAGCATGGCCAAGGCGGTGCGCCATCACTGCCGGTGCCAAAGCTTGCACATCTTCCGGAATGACATAGTCGCGCCCTTCCAGAAAAGCCCAGGCTCGTGCCGCCGCCAGTAGCGCCAGGCTACCGCGTGGTGACAGTCCATACGCCAGCTGAGGATGGTTGCGGCTGGCTTCAACCAGTCGCAGGATGTAAGCGATTAGGGCATCGCTGGCCTTGACGCCAGCTACCTGCTCTTGCGCACTCAACAGCTGTTGTTTGCTTAAAAACAGCTCCGGATCCATTTTTTGCTGTCGCCCGCCGCAGCCACTGAGCAAGGCATGCTCGGCCCTGCTATCGGGGTAGCCCAGTGACAGGCGCAATAAAAAGCGGTCCAGCTGGGATTCGGGCAGGCTGAAGGTGCCGCTTTGCGACACCGGGTTTTGTGTGGCAATAACAAAAAAAGGTTCAGGCAGCGCCCGTGTCACACCTTCTACCGTAACTTGCCGTTCCTCCATTGCCTCAAGCAAAGCACTCTGGCTTTTCGGCGTAGCCCGGTTGATTTCGTCAGCCAACAACAGCTCGGCAAAAATCGGGCCGGGATGAAAGACAAAGCTGCTGCTGTCGCGCTCAAATACCGAGGTGCCGACAATATCACCCGGCAGCAAGTCGGATGTGAACTGGATGCGCTGATAGGACAAACCCAGCACTTGGGCCAGCGCATGACTCAAGGTGGTTTTGCCCATGCCCGGCAAGTCTTCCAGCAACAGATGCCCGCGAGCAAGCAAGCAGGCCAGCGCCATGCGTACCCGGGTTTCCTTGCCCAGCACCACCTGATTGATGGCGGCCAGCGCCTTGTCCAGTTGTTGTAACACCACGTGCTGCTCCTTTATCTGTGGCCGGCCAGCCGCCTGACGCCTGCTGTCTGTCCTGATATGTTTGCTAGCGGACGTTAGCGCCCTGCTCTTGATTCGCGGATATAAAAGCGGGCTTTTTGTGCCTTGCGTTTACAGCCAGCGTAACCTTCAAACTGTTGCTGGGTTTTGGCTCCGGTAATCAGAGTCAATGCTTTGGAGTAGCTGACAGTGCCAGCAAAGCCCTCGGCCTTGGCCAGGCTCAGTTCATTCCAGGCAGCATCGAGCTGACTGGCACAGGCGGAACGGTTTTGCGTTTTACCCGCACAACCGGCCAACAGCCCGATGGACAGCAGTACGATCACAGGTTTAATCAGCGTGTTCATTGTGTTTCTCCTCCGGTTCGACATCCTGGTTAGTATGCCGCAACAGTTGCAACTGGTGTTTTGACTGGGTCACGTTAATCCAGTCACTGACCAGGCTGTAAGCCACAGCCAGCAACACCGGTCCCAGAAAAATCCCCATAAAGCCAAAGGCTATAATGCCGCCAAACACCCCCATCAGCACTACAATCAATGGCAGGTTGCCGCCACGGCTGATCAGGTAGGGCTTGAGGAAATTATCAACGCTGCTGATGACAACAAAACCCCACACCAGCATGAATGCACCCATGCCGTAGTTTTGTTGCAAGAACAGCCAGACAGTGGCAGGTATCCACACCAGCGGCGGCCCCATCGGGATAATGCTAAGGCCAAAAGTAAAGATGGACAGCAAAAATGCACCGGGTACTCCGGCAATGCTGAAACCGATAAAAGCGACAATGGCTTGCGCTACGGCGGTACCGATCACGCCATTGACCACACGACTGACGGTGCCGGCTACCAGTTCAATGTAATGGTCGGTACGGTCCCGCATGATGCGTAGCACCAGACTGCGCATAAAGTGCGCCAGACGGACACCATCACGATAAAAGAAAAACACCAAAAACAAGCTCAGTGCCAGCTCCAGTAGCCCGCCGGCAATGGTCGCGCTGCGGCCCAGCAGCCAGTTACCCATCTGCCCCATATAGGGCTTGATGGTGGCCAGATAAGCCTCGCCATGCTCATCCAGAGCCTGCCACAGTGCTTGCAGCCAGTCGCCGATCAAGGGGATTCCGCCAAGCCAGTCCGGCTCTGCCGGCATGCCTATAACGCGGAAATTCCGGGTCAGTTCCATGCCGTTGCGAATATAGTCGGCAATATTCAGCCCCAGCCAGACCAGCGGAATCGCTACCAGCAGCACCCATAATCCGGTCAACAGGGAGGCGGCCAAAGTCACGTTACCATCTAGCGTACGCGTGAGTACCCGCATCACCGGCCAGGTGGCAAACGCCAATACTGCCGCCCAGAACAAGGCTGACAAAAAAGGGCCCAACACCCATAAGCAGGCGACCAACAACCCCAAAAACAACAGCTGTGCTATCAGGCGGTCGCTCGATATCATGGTGTTCTCCCGCGAGAGTCCGGTTTAACGCAGAACTTCAATAAAGGTGGCCGCGCTGTCGCTGTCACTCAGCTCCAGACGTGCTGCCCGTACTCCGGCATTGACCAGTTCTTCACGCCAGTGTTCCGCTTGCGCGCCAGCAAAAGTAACCCGCAAGCTGCCATCGCGATTCAATGCCCGTGCCAGCTCTGCCATAGCCATGCGTGCATTGCCCTCGCTATCGGCCAGTTGCAAGCGGCCATCCTTGCGCAGTTGCAGCAGCAGGGTGCCGGCAGCCGGATAAAGCTCGCCCGGCAAATGCTCGGCGCTAAACTGCTCAACATGCAGCATGTTGCGGCCATTGCCGCGTGTGACTGCGTAGAGTGCAAACAGCTCTTGTGTATTGTCTCCTGCCAAGAGGGCGTACACCTGTCCATCGTCCGGGCCATACAGGCGGGCATTGCCAAATACGGCATTGGCCCACAGGTTGCTCGGCCCGCAATCACGTCCTTCACACCAGTACAGTAAACGTGCGCCCTGCTCTTGCAGTAGCTCGCGGCTTTGTGTAAACGCGGCATCGGCCATATGCACGGGTGACAGCTGCCAGGTGGCGTAGTGACGATCACCCCGCACAGTCAGTTCGTCGGAAAAACGCAGCTGCCCGCTGATCCGGCGAACCGAGCCCAGCGGGTAAATTTTTTCAATCGCGGTCTGGTTGTTCTGCTCCAGCGTTCGCGCATCCACCAGTGCCGGTAGCTGGCTGATTGTTTCCAGACCAGTCCCGGCAGCTGACAGCTGTCCGGCATATACCACAAACAATGCACCGCACAACAAACGAATCCGGGTTATCAAGTCACTACTACCTCATACATTGGCTGTGAACAGCCACTATTGGATAAAAAACGGGTTAAAGCAGTCGGCCACAGCCTGCGCTCCCTGCTCATCGTTGACATGCAAATGATGACCGCCAGGCAGTTTGTGAATCTGAATATTGGGTTTGTTCAGATGTTCCAGAAAATAGATGAACTCCGGAATGTTCAGCAACAAGCCCTGTTCGGCCAAAACCAGCGATACGGGACACTCTAACGCATTTACAAAGGCCAGGGCATGGGCATTGGTCAAACGCAGGGGCGATGGCAGGGTCAGGCGCTGATCGGTGTTCCAGCTGTAACCGCCAGCTACCGGGCTCAGCCCGCGTGAGGCCAACAGTTCAGCTGCCTCCTGACTGACGGCAATCAGGCCACGCTTGCGCGCTTCCACGGCTTGTTCAATGGTGGTGTAGACGGTTTTCTTTTTGTCGGCCAGGGCAATTTGTGCCAGCAAGGCTTCGCCGAGTTTTTTCGGGGAGTGCTGTGCTTCGCCGGTGTCAGGGACGATGCCGTCAATCAGTGCCAGCTGTTCGATTTTTTCCGGTACCGCTCCGGCGATCAGCACAGAGATGATACCGCCCAGCGAGTGACCCAACAGGGAGAATTTTTGCCAGCCCAGCTGATGGGTGGCCATCAGTGCATCCAGCGCGTAGTCCCATAGCTGATAGCCAGCGCCCGGCCCGCGGCGACCCGAATATCCATGGCCGGCCATGTCCAGCGCGACGATACGCAGCCCTTGCAACCGGGGTGCCAGCCGCTCAAAAGTCATGGCGTTGTCGAGCCAGCCGTGCAGGGCCAGTACCGGTTTGCCGTCTTCAGGGCCAAACACCCGGGCTGCCAAATCAATATGCGGCAGCTGGATGCGAATCTCTTCTACCTGAAACATGCGTTTTCCTTTTTTATAGTTGTAAGGGTGTTGCTGTTGATTGTATCTGGTCAGATCAATGAAGTTCAGACTACACAAGCACGTTGCAAAGATGTTTCTGAGGGGTTCATAGCGCAATCTGTCCACCAAGGATGGCGGAAATGCAATTTGTGCGAAAGCAAAACAAACTGCATGGCCTTTGCCAGACTTGTTTCACCTGTATTCAGCTAACTTTGCCATTTCCATACTCGCTGATGATCCAGTTAAAAATACAAGTTAGCTCAAACCTGCGGATGGTGCAGCGCTTGCAAATGCATCAGGCCGGCAACGGCAAAATCGCCCTCCAGACAGGCCAGGCTTGCCGTGCCCATGGGAAGTGGATGATCAAAACTGCCATGACACAGCCAGCTGCCCAGCAAGCCGACCAGCGGCTGATGAGTGACCAGTAAAATATTTTGACCGGGCAAGCTGTCCAGCTGGCGGACGGCTGCCTGTACCGATTCGTCCGGCACCAGCCAGGGAGCAATGAGCGGTGCCTTGTCCAGTTCCAGTGCCTCCAACAGCACCTCTGTGGTTTGTCGCGCCCGGATATAAGGGCTGCACAGAATCTGGTCGAGGGGCTGCTGCTGTAAATGACTGACGATGGCCAGCACTTGCTCGCGGCCATGGGCAGTCAGTTGTCGGTCAGCATCACGTCCGCGCGCAGGTTCGGCCTCGCCATGGCGCAACAACCAGATTTTCATGTTGGCTGTCCGTCTTCGGCCTGAGTGTCGTTCCGGGGTGCCGGCCAGTCAGCGACCGGCCAGGGTTTGTCGTCACTCTGAAAACAGGTAAAACGGGCGATTTGCGCCAGAAAGCCACCCAGTCCGCCACCCAGCTGTGCCAGTCCGTCATGTCGCTGGCCCTTGAACAGGCGATACAGCAGTTGAGCAACAGCTACCAGCAGCAACAACGGAGTGACCACTTGCCATGCCAGTGCGTAGGCCAGCATCCAGATAATGCGGAAAACCAGTGCTTCGCGTTCAAGTCTTTTTGCTGCAGATTCCATGATTACTCCGCAAATCCGTCAGGTGAAATAAAGTCAATATCGGTTTTTGGCTCGCCCGTCATAAGGCCGCCAATAATTTTTTGCAACGGATAGCCATCAAACAAAATGGCATGCAGGCCATTGACCAACGGCATGTAGACATCCAGCTCGGCAGCTTTTTGCTTGAGCACGCGCAAAGTGTTAACGCCTTCAGCCACTTCGCCCAGTTGTTCGACTGCCTGCTCCAGCGGCACGCCCTGCCCCAGTGCATAACCCACCTGGTAATTCCGGCTTTTGGGCGAGGTACAGGTCACGATCAGGTCACCGACTCCGGACAAGCCCAGAAAGGTCATCGGGTTGGCCCCCATTTTGACGGCAAAGCGGGTCATCTCGGCCAGCGCACGAGTAATCAGCATGCTTTTAGTGTTTTCACCCATGCCCATGGCCGCAGCCATACCGGCAATAATTGCGTAGACATTTTTCAAAGCGCCACCCAGCTCGACCCCGAAACGGTCATTGCTGGCATATACGCGGAAAGTTTCACCATGCAGGACCTGCTGTACGCGAGCGCAAAGGTCCGGGTGTTCGCTGGCCACTACGGTTGCGGTCAGCGCGTGTTCGGCAATTTCCTTGGCCAGATTGGGACCGGACAGCACGCCGATGTGTGCATCCGGTGCCACCTGTTGCAGAATCTGGCTCATCAGCAAAAAGGTTTCCGCCTCAATGCCTTTGGTGGTGCTGACCAGCAGCTTGCCCGCCAGCTGTTCACTGTACGGAGACAGCACTGCACGCAACGCCGTGGACGGCAACGCTACAAACGCCAGCTCACAGGCTTGCAGGACCTGTTGCAGGTCTGTGCAGGCATCAATTCCGGGCAACAGGCTGACATCTTTCAGGTATTTTGGGTTTTTGCCTGTTTCCCTGATGGCTTGTGCCTGGGCCGGATCACGCATCCACAGCATGACCGGATAACCATTGGCTGCCACCAGATTGGCCAGTGCTGTACCAAAACTGCCACCGCCCAGTACAGCCACCGGTTGTTTAACTGTCATTCAAATTCTCTCTCTACCATGAGGCAATGTGTTGGCATTATAGGGCCCGTACACGGCATAACCAACACATTTACTGAAACACCCTGCTTTCCCCTGCGAGGGCAATCTGTCCTGCCAGTACGGGGTTCAGACTGACTGGCCAGTCCGATCTTTCATGTCCGCTGCGGCGCTTCGTGATAAACTTGCGTTCTCAACTATTTCCATCTGCGTTCCGCAATGTACGCCATGAGTCAAGAATCCTGCATGAGCCTTTCGTCCCGTTACCCTCAACTGCAAGCCAACCCCTTGTTTAGCCATTTATCTCCAGAACAGCAAATCAGGCTACAGGAACAGGCCGAAGTGGTCAGTCTGGCGCGCGGCCAGAGCTTTCATGAACAAGGCGACAACGCACGACGCTTTGGCTTTGTCCTGTCAGGTTCACTCAAACTGTATCGCCTGACACAGGATGGCCAAGAAAAGGTTTTCCGTATTCTTTCCAGCGGTGATTCACTGGCCGAAGGCATGCTGTTTTCCATTACCACCGCACACCATTACACCGCCAAAGCGATTGAAAGCTCCGAAGCGGTGATGTTTCCAATTGAGCTGTACCGTGAAATTGCACTGAGCAATACTGAAATCACCGTGGACCTGCTCTCACAGTTGGCACAAATGGAGCAAGACAGTCTGGAAACGCTGGAAATTCTGTCTTTCAAAAAATCAATAGACCGGGTGGTACGTTACCTGCTTTGTCAGGTGCTCAAATCGTGCCAGCGTTGCAATGCGCCCCAGTTCGAGCTGCCGGCCAGCAAACGGCTGATTGCCAGTCAGCTGTCGATCCAGCCGGAAACACTGTCGCGGGTGCTTAACCAGATGGAGCGCGAAGGCGTGCTGCTGCTGGAGGGCCGCCGCATTTGCATTCTTGATCTGGCAAAGCTGCTGACACACGAATAATCCTTGCCGTTCCGCTCTCCCAAGGGGTTTGCTTGGTTGTTTGTTGTGTTAAAGTAATCCGCGTCATGCAGACGTCTTGACAATTACTGGAAAAACCCTGCCAGCAGACTAGGGAGACCCTTGCTTTCAGCGCGTTTCACGCGCCCAGGTCCTGACACTCCAAATCTTGATAAAAGGTAAAATAATTATGAAAACAACCCTTCGCACCAGTCTCGGTGTCATCGCTCTTGCCGGTTTGCTGACCGCCTGTTCCGATGAGGCTCCAAAACAGGCAGCCGCTCCGGCAGCAAGCAGCAGCTCCGAAAGCACGTCTGCAACCCCGGTTGCCGATAACAAGCTGGAAACCCGCTTTGCCACCATCGCTACCGGCGGCGCCTCCGGGCCTTACAACATTATCGCCACTACCATGGGCGAGATTTTCAACAAAACCTATGGCGTCAACTCAAAAACCCAGACCACTGGTGCTTCGGTTGAAAACGTCAACCTGATGGCTCAGAACAAGGTTGAGCTGGCCTTTCTGATGAGTGACGTGCTCAGTGACGCCCTGAACGGCGAAGGCAGCTTCCAGGCTCCTGTCACCAATGTGCAACAGATTGCCGCCCTGTACCCCAACTACGTACAAATCGTTACTTCCAAAAAGAGCGGCATCAAAACCCTGAGCGATCTGCGCGGCAAGCGTGTTGCTGTCGGCGCACAAAACTCCGGTGTTGAAGTCAACGCCCGCAACCTGCTGAACGGCCACGACATCAGCTATGGTGATCTGCGTGTTGACTATCTGGGTTATGCAGAAGCAGCCGATGCCCTGAAAGCCGGCAAGCTGGACGCAGCTTTCCTCACTAGCGGCCTGCCCAACGCTTCGCTGCTGGAGCTGGAACAAAGTTTCGATCTGCAGCTGGTCAGCATCGAGGCAGAAAACATTGAGCGTATCGCGCAAGACAAGAGCTATTTCGTGTCCCTGCAGATTCCGGCCAACACCTATGGCAATGACGAGCCAGTTGCCACTGCAGCCATCATGAATGCACTGGCCGTGCGTTCAGACCTGTCACAGGACGATGTTTACAAGCTGACCAAAACGTTCTTCGAAAGCCTGCCGCAACTGCGTAACTCGCATCAGGCAATGAATGATGTTTCGGTCGAAACGGCTCAGCAAGGCCTGGTAGCGCCACTGCACCCCGGTGCCCAGCAATACTATGACGAGCTGGTTGCGGACTGATTCCGTACCCATCCAGAAAAGGCCGGGCATCCTGCTAGGGCTGTCCGGCCTTTTTATTTTGGGCGGTATCTTATGGCCAGTCACCAATGTAGTGTTGACTTTGCCCACACAATCCTGCCTTCTGCCTGACACGGACTTTGCCCTGCAATGGCAGCATTCTGTCGAAAAAGAAAACTGGCGCGAAGCCTACCAGCGCCATGACCAGCAACTGCTGCTGACACACAGCCAATTCAAAACCTACGGTGCAGGCACGCCCAGCAGCGGAGAGTTACACACCGACAACAACGAGCTGATCGACTATCGCGTTGACCGCCTGCTCAACGAACTCAGCTGGGTTGTGTCGGACAACGTACAATCCACTTTGTGGATAGACGGCAACCCCTGGCCGGTCCATGCTCTGGTTGACGATTACACCGAGCTGGATTTTCGCGTCAGGCGCATACCCTTTTTGCAGTTTTTACTGATGGACTCCTGTCATGACTTCTTCAGACAAGCACACCCCGCCAAGCAGCAATGAGCAAGAGCTGCTGGAAAAATTTGACCGCGCTTCAGTACTGCGCAACATCGCCAACAAGCCGGTGGCACTGCTGGTTTTCTGCCTGTCGGTCGCCTATTCGCTGTTTCACCTCTATATCACGTACAACCCGATGCCCGAGCTGCTGCAACGCAGTGCTCACGTTGCCATCGGCCTGTGCCTGATTTTCTTTCTGTACCCTGCCCGGCAGACCACCAGCCGTAGCCGGGTCACACTGGTTGACTGGATACTGGTGCTGGCCAGTGGCGCCAGCTTTGGTTATCTGGCCCTGGAGTATCAGGCAATTGTAACCACCCGCGGTGGCATTCCGAATACGCTCGACATCGCGTTTTCCATTCTTACCGTGGTGCTGGTCGTCGAGGGCACCCGCCGCATCATGGGCTGGATGCTGCCGATTCTGGCTCTGGTATTTCTAGCTTATCCGTTTATCAGTCATTTCGAATTCATGCCGGATCGTCTACTGACCCGTGCGTTTGACATGGGTGACATTTTTGGCCAGATGTATCTGAAAACTGAGGGTCTGTACTCCACCGCCATTGGTGCGTCGGTCACCTTTATCTTCCTGTTTATCCTGTTTGGCGCTTTTCTGGCCAAGTCCGGCATGGGTCAGCTGTTTAACGATCTGGCCATGGCACTGGCCGGTCACAAGCAGGGTGGCCCGGCCAAGGTAGCGGTCATTTCCAGTGGTTTTATGGGCAGCATTAATGGCACCGCCGTAGCCAACGTGGTCGGCACGGGTGCGTTCACCATTCCGCTGATGAAAAAGATCGGCTATGGCAAAAACTTTGCCGGTGCGGTCGAAGCCAGTGCTTCGGTCGGCGGACAAATTCTGCCACCGATCATGGGAGCCAGTGCATTCATCATGGCCGAAACCACCGGCGTCAGTTATGGCAGCATTGCACTGGCCGCGTTGCTGCCGGCCCTGCTCTATTATCTGGGCGTGATTGCCCAGGTTCACTTTTGTGCCGGCCGGGAAAACCTGAAAGGCATTCCCAAAGCAGACCTGCCCAAGGTGATGGAAGTGCTCAAGGAGCGCGGCCACCTGCTGATTCCAATCGTGGCGCTGGTTGTTTTGCTGTTCAAATCGGTGCCGGTCAGTTTTGCCGCTTTTTACACCATCATCATTACCGTTATTGTCAGCAGCTTGCGTAAAAGCACCCGCATGTCCTTTGCCGACATTCTAGAAGCCATGGCCGATGGCGCACGCCAGTCACTGTCGGTGATGGTTGCCTGTGCCGTGGTCGGCATCATTATCGGTGTGGTCAGCCTGACCAGCTTCGGCAGTGTCATGACTTCGTCCATCATGAGCATTGGGGCCGGTTCACTGATGCTGACACTGATCTTTACCATGCTGGCTTCGATGATTCTGGGCATGGGCCTGCCGTCCATTCCGGCTTATATCATCACGGCTACCATGGCTGCTCCGGCGCTGGCCAACTTTGACATTCCGGTACTGGTCGCACACATGTTTGTATTCTACTTCGGCCTGTTTGCCAACATCACACCGCCGGTGGCACTGGCTGCCTTTGCAGGTGCCGGCATTGCTGGCGGCGACCCGATGCGTACCGGTTTTATCTCGCTGCGTCTGGCGCTGGCCGGTTTTATCGTGCCGTTTCTGTTCGTTTACAATCCGGCGATGATGATGATTGACATCACCGGCCTGCCGATGAACGCTCGTGAGTTCCCGTTACCGCCGGTCTGGGACATCATTTCCATCAGCTTCACTTCGATAGTCGGTATCATCGCGCTGGGGGCTGCGGTTGAAGGCTATCTGAAAAGTAGCCTGTCACCTTTGGTGCGAATCATTCTGGCCGCCGGCGCACTGATGATGATCATTCCGGAAACCTACACCGATATCGCCGGTATTATTGTGGTCGGACTGCTGTTCGCCTGGAACTGGCGTAGCAGTAAACAGCTCGCTGCCTGATTGCAATCCTGCTTGTGGGGCGACAGGACGTTCGCCCCGCATTGCTGCTTAGGCCGGCAGCAATCCCAACACCAGCGGCAAGCTGAGTACTGCCAGCAAGGTCTGCATGGTGATAATGCCTGCCATCAGCGAGCTGTCACCGTCCATCTGACGGGTCAAAATATACGCGGTCGGCGCAGTCGGCAAGGCAAAGAAAATAATCACCAGCGCAGCAGCCTGAGCGGGCACACCCAGTAACCAGGCCAACACAGCCGCTGCCGCAGGGACCAGCAACAATTTGGCCAGACTGTTAATCAGTAATACCGAACGCTCGCCAAGCAGATGTCCCGGCTGCAAAGCTGCACCCACGCACAGCAATCCCAGCGGCAAACTGCCTGCGCCCAGCATGCTGATCAGCCGGTCACTGCCCAGCGGCAAGCCAATACCTGACAGGTTCAGCACAATGCCCAGCAAACAAGCCTGAATCAGCGGGTTTTTGATAATGGGCTTGGCCATTTGCCAGGGATTCAGTTGCTGCCCCGAGGCCAGCGCCCACACCGACAACAAATTCAATATCGGGATTTTTACCGCCATGATGATGGCGGCAATCGCCAAGCCCGACTGACCATACAGCGAGCTGACTATGGCCAATCCCAGATAGGTATTAAAACGTAACCCGCCTTGAGCCAGTGCGCCAAAACGGGCTGCCGGCCACCGGTGCCAGCGGCGCAATAGCAGCAGCACACACCAGACCAGCGCGATTCCCAGTATTGCCAGTAGTGCTATTTTGGGCAAGTCAGGGCTTAAAAAGGGAGCCTTGGTCATACTGCCGACCAGTAAAGCCGGAAACAGGAAAAAATAATTGAGCCGTTCGGCACCGTCCCAAAACGCCTGTTCCGACAGGCGTCCATGGCGCAGCAGGTAACCAAACAGGATCAGGGTGAAAATTGGCCACAAGGCAAGCAAAGCGTCGTGCATGTTTGATCCATAGCTCTATTATATGGCCTTTCCGCCCTGACCCTGCCAGGCATGAGCCGGCCATGGTAGGGAGTTTGGCATTTGAATAGTGGCCAGCCTAACGGCTTCGGCTGTTTTTTGCCATCAGGTGAAACTATATTGCCGCGGCGTATACGAATACACAGGGTACGGCACCAGCTTTTGTTTGTTTTGCACAACAAAGATATGTGACCCGGCATTCATGATGTCTGTCTATGTTCTCTATAAAGGAGAATTTAATGTTGGTCGCACACACTCTTGTCGTGCCAACATCTTAAGTTCTATGGATTTCTTCATGGTATTGCCGCTACCATGGCACGGTCGTCAAACGACTGTATGCCATGTCGGCATAGCGTAACACCTACCATTTGCAAGGCGCACAACGAGGAGCAAGCATGAGCAAACAAAATTCATATACCTACGAAGAGCTACTACAGTGCAGTCGTGGCGAACTCTTCGGTCCAGGTAATGCGCAGCTGCCTGCGCCCAATATGCTCATGATTGACCGGATCGTTCACATTTGCGACAAGGGCGGCAAATACGGCAAAGGCGAAATCGTCGCCGAGCTGGATATCAACCCCGACCTGTGGTTCTTTGGCTGTCACTTTGAAGGTGACCCCGTCATGCCAGGCTGCCTAGGTCTGGATGCCATGTGGCAACTGGTCGGTTTCCATCTGGGCTGGCAGGGTAATCCCGGTCGTGGCCGTGCGCTGGGTTCCGGCGATGTAAAATTTTTCGGTCAGGTTCTGCCTACCGCAAAAAAAGTCACTTATAACATTCATATCAAACGTACCATCAACCGTTCACTGATTCTGGCCATCGCTGACGGTACTGTCAGCGTTGACGGCCGTGAAATCTACAGCGCAGAAGGCCTGCGTGTAGGCCTGTTTACTTCCACCGATTCTTTTTAAGGGATAGATTGTATGCGTCGTGCAGTTATTACCGGTATTGGCATTGTTTCCTGTATTGGCACAGACAAAGCCACAGTCACCGAAAGCCTGCGTACCGGCCGTTCCGGTATTCGCTTCAACCCCTCGTATGCTGAGGCCGGCCTGCGTAGTCAGGTTTCGGGTTCAGTCGACATCAACCTCGAAGAGCTGATCGACCGCAAGGTTTTACGCTTTATGGGCGATGCCGCCGCATTTGCCTACTTGTCCATGCAGCAAGCCATTGAAGACAGCGGTCTGACCGAAGAGCAAGTCTCCAACCCACGCACTGGCCTGATTGCCGGCTCCGGCGGTGCTTCCACCCAGAACCAGATGGAAGCCATCGACACCCTGCGCGAAAAAGGCGTCAAGCGTGTTGGTCCCTATCGCGTCACCCGCACCATGGGCAGCACCGTTTCCGCCTGTCTGGCCACCCCCTTCAAAATCAAGGGCGTGAACTACTCTGTTTCCTCCGCATGTGCCACCAGTGCCCACTGTATTGGTCAGGCGGTCGAGCAAATTCAGCTGGGCAAACAGGACGTGGTCTTTGCCGGTGGCGGTGAAGAAGAACACTGGAGCCAAAGCTGCCTGTTCGATGCCATGGGTGCCCTGTCCACCCAGTACAACGAAACCCCGGATAAGGCCTCCCGCGCCTATGACGCCAAGCGTGACGGCTTTGTCATTGCTGGCGGCGGCGGCATGGTCGTGGTTGAAGAGCTGGAACACGCCCTCAAGCGCGGTGCCAAGATTTATGCCGAAATTGTTGGCTACGGTGCAACATCTGACGGCTACGACATGGTGGCACCAAGCGGTGAAGGTGCCGAACGCTGCATGCTACAGGCCATGGTCGGCGTTGAAGGACCGATCGATTACATCAACACCCACGGCACCTCTACTCCGGTGGGCGATGTCGCCGAGCTGAAAGCCATCCGCGCCGTGTTTGGCGACAAAGCACCGAAAATCAGCTCCACCAAGAGCCTGACTGGCCACTCCCTGGGCGCTACCGGCGTACAGGAAGCCATCTACTCCTTGCTGATGATGGAAAACAACTTCATCGCCGGCTCGGTCAACATCGACGAACTGGATGAAGCAGCCAAAGATCTGCCAATAGTCTGCAAGACCGAAGAAGGCGCGCAACTCAATACCATCATGAGCAACAGCTTCGGCTTTGGCGGCACCAACGCTACGCTGGTACTGAAACGCTACGAAGGCTGATTCATTTAGCCTGGCAAAAGAAAACCGCTGCATTTTTGCAGCGGTTTTTTTGTGGGCTGAATAAAAGCCGGATTAGCGGGTCATGTTCACCAGTACTCTGCCCTTTTGCTGTCCTGCCAAAATCTGGACAATGGCTTGTGGGGTTTGCTCCAGACTGATTTCTTCAACCAATTGTTCAAGATCCATTTTCCATTGCAGCGACAGCATGTCCCACATGGAAGCTTTGGCTACCAGCGGCAACTCGACCGAGTCCACTCCCAGCAAGTTCACGCCACGCAAAATGAACGGGAATACGTTACCGGCATAGTCAGTGCCAGCGGTCAAACCGCAGCAAGCGACACTGCCACCATAGTTGAGCGACTTGACCACGTTGAACAGGATATCACCACCAACGGTATCAACAGCTCCGGCCCAGCGGGGTTTCAGCATGGGGCGTTCGGTACCCTGACTCAGCTCTTTGCGGTCAATCACTTCTGCAGCGCCCAGCTGCTGCAAGAACGCCGCCTGCTCTGCCTTGCCAGTGGCAGCGACAACACGGTAGCCCAGTTGCGACAGCAGTTTGACGGCCACCGAACCAACACCTCCGGTAGCACCGGTCACCAGTACATCGCCGTCACTGGTTTGCAAACCAGCACGCAGCAGCTTGTAAACACACAGGCCGGCAGTAAAACCAGCAGTTCCCAAAATCATCGCTTCGCGCAAACTCAGACCTGAGGGACGCTTGATCAGCCAGCTGGCCGGCACACGAATATACTCGGCCAGACCACCATGAGTGTCCATACCCAAGTCGTAACCGGTAACAATCACTTCATCGCCCGGAGCAAAGCCCTCAACTTCAGAGTGTTCAACCACTCCAGCAGCATCAATGCCAGGTGTATGCGGGTAGCTTTTGGTGACCGCCTTATTCCCCGTTGCAGACAGTGCATCTTTATAATTGAGCGAAGAATAGTGCACACGAACCAGCACTTCACCTGCTGGCAAATCATCCAGATTTCGTTCCACTACCTTTTGTTGAAACTGTGGCTCTTCTGTTACCCATAATGCGCGATAAGTTGTCATCCGGTTATACCTCTTGTGCTGTTAATGCCAGAAACCCTGCTGCAAGCGCTGCCAAAGCCTGGCGGCAACATTGTCGGCGGTATTGGCGGCTGCCAAACCAATGCGTTCTTGCAGGTTCTTTTTAAAGTGGAAACTGACATGAAATACTTTGGCATCTTGTGCCCGTTGCACCAGATATTGATCACTGGTGCTGATTTCGTCTACTAGCTGTTTGGCCAGCGCATCAGTACCCAGCCAGACTTCGCCAGTGGCTACGCTGTCCATATCCAGCACCGGACGATAGCGTGCGACATGACTTTTAAACAGGTCATGAATGGTTTGCAGGTCCTGCACAAACTTGGCCCGTCCCTGCTCGGTATTTTCACCCATAAAGGTCAGGGTCCGCTTGTACTCACCCGCTGTCAGTACTTCAACGTCAATGTCGTTTTTCTTCAGCAAACGGTGAATATTGGGCATTTGTGCTACCACGCCAATCGAGCCAAGCATGGCAAAGGGGGCGCTGATAATTTTGTTGCCAATACAGGCCATCATGTAACCGCCACTGGCGGCTACCTTGTCTACACAGACTGTGAGCGGAATGCCGGCATCACGGATGCGGACCAGCTGGGAAGAAGCCAGACCATAGCTGTGTACCATGCCACCACCGCTTTCCAGACGTACCACGATCTCATCATTCGGCTCGGCCAGACTGAGTACTGCTGTGACTTCCTGACGCAAGCTGTCGGTAGCGGAAGCACGAATATCACCATCAAAGTCCAGTACAAACACACGCGGCTTGCTGACCGGATGCTTCTTTTCCTGCTTGTCTTGCAGTTTGCGCTGCTTGGCCAGCTTTTTCAGTTCGGCTTTATCCAGCACCGATTCCTGCATGCCTTCCTTGATGTCCTCAAGCCGATCATTGACCGAACGAATTTCCAGTTCACCTTCCTTGCTGCGCTGGCGGCCCTTGAGACTGGCCGCTGTGAGTACAATGACCAGTACGACAATCAATACAGTAACGGCTCGCAGTAAAAAGCCTGCATAGTCCAGTAAAAATTCCACTTAACCTCCAGCACTGTGATCTGATTCAAAGAGTTTGATTGTACCTTTTATGTGCAGGAAACGAACGGGCTGTTTTTATATCGGATCAAACAGCCGCTGCAAATTCAAACAATCGTATGAAAATCGTTTGACAGCCGCATTGCCAGCACATAACCTTGCTCTGTCTGTAACCGTCACCTACACGGTATCTCTTCCCTTGGGCGCTTTGGCGCAACTTGAAAAAAGGACAATAAAATGAGCTCAGTTGCTGAACATATCAAGACCTACACCGACCGTTTCGATGCTGCTGCCGCTGCCGGCGTGGATCTGGTTTTCCAGTTCAATATTGAAGGTGCAGGCAACTATAACCTGACCGTTAAAGACGGTACCTGTGATGTGCAGGAAGGCGACAACGCTGACGCCAACGTGACCCTGATTCTGGACGCCGAAACCTTTGAAGGTCTGGCTTCCGGCGAAACTGACGGCATGCAGGCCTTCATGATGGGCAAACTGCGCGCCGAAGGCGACATGATGCTGGCCATGAAACTGAACGAGCTGTTCCCCGGCTAATTCCGGCTTCCGCTACGCAAAACGCAGCCAAACCGGCTGCGTTTTTTATTGTCTGCTGTTTGGTAAAGCGACCATCAATACACCGGCAGCTCCATGTCGGCAAACAGCCCGTCCCTTTCCTTCTGGTCTTTACATTGCAAGGCTTCCTGCTGCACCCGCAAAGTAAGATGTGGCGCAAACTGCTCGATAAAGGCTGACATATAGCCACGCAGGAAAGTACCGCGACGAAAGGCGATTTTGGTCACGCTGGACTCAAACAAATGGCTGGCATCCAGTACCACCAGGTCGCTGTCCTGACGTTCATCCACGGCCATGCCGGCAACAATGCCGACTCCAAGCCCCAGGCGGACATAGGTTTTGATCACGTCCGCATCGGCGGCGGTGAACACCACTTTTGGTGTCAGGCCTTCCATATTGAACGCTTCATCCAGCTTGGAGCGGCCGGTAAAACCAAACACATAGGTCACAATCGGGTGCTCGGCCAATTGCTCCAGCGTGATTTTTTTGACCTTGGCCAGCGGATGACCCTTCGGCACCACCACGCAACGGTTCCAGCGGTAACAAGGCATGGTAATCAATTCTGGAAATGCTTCCAGCCCTTCAGTGGCGATGGCAAAGTCCACTGCACCATCGGCTGCCATTTCGGCAATCTGTGCGGGTGTGCCCTGATTCATGTGCAAAGACACATCCGGGTACTCGGCCATGAATTTGCTGATCACCGGGGGCAAGGCATAACGCGCCTGGGTATGGGTGGTGGCGACGGCCAGTACACCTTCACGTTCGTTGGAAAACTCGCTGGCAATCTGTTTGATTTGCTCACACTTACGCAAAATCTCGCCTGCCACGGACAATACTTGTTCGCCAGCGGCAGTCACATGAGACAGATGTTTGCCGCTGCGGGCAAAAATCTCCACCCCCAGTTCGTCCTCAAGTAAACGGATTTGCTTGCTGATGCCCGGCTGCGAGGTGTACAGCACCTGCGCGGTGGCCGACACGTTCAGTCCATTGCGGGATACTTCCCAGATATAACGCAGCTGTTGTAATTTCATGATCGCCTCACGGTTGTTATAATACAGCTTGCTTATAATTATAGCTGTTTAAAAAATACGATCTTATAACGAAAAGTCATTCCAGCCAAGCCCATCTATGCCAGCCCTTCCCGTTTCGCCTTCTTTTATCCAGGCCGCAACTCCTTGCTGGCCCTTCTCCGCGCAGCTGCCTGGCTGCACATTGGCGACCACCCGCTTTGATACAGCAGCGGGCTCAACTGCCTGGATCGCCAATGGGCTGGAGCCGGTCGGCAGCAATCCCAAGCGTCAGGCTGAATACCTTGCCGGCCGCAGTTGTGCGGCTCAGGCGCTGATTACAGCTGGCCATGGGCATTATGTGCCAGAGCGGGACGGCAACTCAGGACGGCCTGAGTGGCCTGGCGGCTGGTGCGGTTCAATCACCCACAGCCACGGTATTGCTGCAGCCGTGGTTGGCGAAACCAGCCGCTGGCAAAGTCTGGGCCTGGACATGGAAAAAATGATTGCACCTGAAAGAGCCCAGCGCCTGCGCCGTGCCATTTTGACCCCTGATGAGCAGCACTGGATGGAGCAGCATGATCCGGCAACTGCTGCGCGTAATCTGACATTGATTTTCTCAGCAAAAGAAAGCCTGTTTAAAACCCTGAACCCGTTGACCAATATTTATTTTGGCTTTCAGGATGCGCAGGTACTGCCCGGGACACAGGAAGGCCAAATCACATTGCAGCTGTTGCGTGATCTCGCGCCCCCCCATATTGCAGGTACAATGTTCTCCGCTTTATGGTGCGAGTACGGCCATGGTGTGCTGACGCTGGTCAGTCTGCCGGTAGATCAGCAGCACTGAGGACCATTTATTTAATTTGCGCCCGCCACTACCATGGGCCATCAATAATTACAGAGGACTGAGCATGAGCCTGATACTGGTTGCAATACTGGCCGTCGCGGCACTTATTGTGGTCTGGGCCGTTGGCCTGTACAACGCACTCGTGCGCCTGAAACATGGCGTGACCAAAGCCTGGGCGAATATTGATGTATTGCTCAAGCAGCGCCATGAAGAACTGCCCAAACTGGTCGAAACCTGCAAACAATATATGCAGCATGAGCGCGCCACACTGGAATCAGTGATCAGTGCCCGTAACGCAGTGCACCAGGCCAGTGAAGCTCTGGATATCAGCGCGCTGGGTCAGGCTGAAACCGGCTTGCGCGCGGGTCTGGGCAAGTTGTTTGCCCTGGCAGAAAACTATCCCGAACTGAAAGCCAACGAGAGCTTTCAGTTTTTGCAGCAGCGTATTGCCAGCCTGGAAAGCGCCATTGCCGATCGGCGCGAGCTGTATAACGAAGCAGTCAACCTGAACAACGTGCGAATTGAGCAGTTTCCTGATGTGCTGATCGCCCGCCAGTTCGGTTTCGGAGCTGCCGAGCTGTTGCGTTTCTCCGAAGCCGAAACAGCTGATGTCAGTATCCGCGACCTGTTTGGTTAAGCATGGACTGGTTCGGGCTTGGCGTCACTCTGGCCATTACCGGAGGCATAAGTGCAGCCGGCGGCTGGTGGTTTATCAGCTGTCAGCGACAGGCCCGTTTTCTGCTTGATACCCCTACCTCCAAAATCCGCTCGGCGGCGCAAGGCTATGTCGAGCTATACGGCATGATGAGCACGCCGGAAAGTCAGCTGACCGCACCCCTCAGTGGCCAGCCCTGTGTGTGGTGGAGTTATCGCATTGAGGAATACGAGCGCAGCAGCAATAATCAGCAACACAACTGGCGCACACTGGAACGCAAAACCAGTGCCAGCATGCTCGAACTGGACGACAGGACCGGACGCTGCCTGATTGATCCTGCGGGAGCCAAAGTTGTGCCGGTGCACAAGCAGGTCTGGCATGGCAGTCAACGTCATCCACGCACGGGCGAGTCACGACACTGGTTTACATCCGCCTTACTCGGACAGCGACGCTATCGCTATACCGAAGAACGCTTGCATGCAGGCGAGCCGCTCTATGCAATCGGTCACTTCCACACCGGCGGTGGCGGCCACGAAGCGGCCGACGCCAAGGCAATACAGGCAGCCCTGATTCGCGAGTGGAAGCAAGACTTCCCTACGCTGCTCAAGCATTTTGACCGTAACGGTGATGGCGAATTTAGTGAGGCAGAATGGGCTGATGTGCGCGAAGCAGCAAGACAGCAAGCGGAGCAGCAAGTGCTGCAACTGGCCACCGCACCGGCCCGACACTTTATGCGCAAGCCGGACGAAAACCTGCCATTTATTCTATCCAGTCATGGCGAGGACGAGCTGGCCCGCAAGCTGCGCTGGAAAAGCATCGGCGGCGCAATCCTCTGTATTGGCGGGGCGCTAGCCACCGCCCACGTGATTAACAGCCTTTAATCTGCCTTAATTCCGCAGGGCATCCATTTGCTCGCGCAAGCTGTTTTGCGCCCGGGTCATCTGCAAACGGAAAGCTGACATTTCTTTGCCCAGCTGCTCACGCTCCTCTCGTCCGTGTTCCACCTGTTGAGCCAGTTTAAGTAATGATTCCTGTAGTTGACCAAAGCGCTCGCCAGCCTGCACCTGCCTGTCAAGCTGCAACTGCCAGGCAACCAGCTGTTCGCTCAGTGCATGCAGTTGCTGTCCATCTTCTTGCAACTGTTCCTGTTGACCATCCAGTTGCTTTTTCAGTTCTTCAATCAGCACGGACAAAGATGCCAGCTGTGCTGTGGCAATCGCATCCTGCTTATCAAACCGCTCCTGCAGCCGCTGCTGCTGTGCATCCAGTGCCAGAGCTGCTTCTTCTATGGCAGTTGATTGGCCGGCCAGTTGCTGGCTCAGCATCTGTAGCTGCTTAGCTTGCCCGGTCTGTGTTGTTTCAAGTGTTTGCCATACTGAAGATGTTTCAACAAAACCATTTAATTGCTGCTGCAGGCTGCCCAGCTGTACCGAAATTCCCAGCAGCCGGCTTTGCATCGCCGCCCAGTCTGCTGTGCGCTCTTCGAGACGCTGCAAATGCTGCACCGACTCTTCACTCAATCCGGCAAAGCTATGCTGGGTAGCCACCAGCTGTTGCTGCAACTGATGCAACTCGTGCCGGTACAGCATGTGCAGGCCGGCACCGCCCAGCAGCAACAGCAAAATGGCCAACCACAAAAAAGTTTGACGCTGGCCACCGGTAATTAATGGCCGTTTGTCTGCTCTTATTTCGGGTGTTGTCGAATGGTCCACAAAAAGCTCACTTATCCTGATTACACTCACCGGAATATGCGGATTTACGCCCGGCCTTATCCGTAAAAGGAATCAACATATAAAGAATAATTACTTTATAGAATAAAGAATCCTTGTTACTGTGCGCGCAGTTTCACCGACAGACTCAGGGAAAATTTTTATGTATCTGTATGACTCGTACGACCAACAGCTCGTTCAGGAGCGTGTCGCACAATATCGCGATCAGACCCGCCGCTATTTGGCCGGAGAGCTGAGCGAAGATGAATTTTTGCCCCTGCGTTTGCAGAACGGCCTTTACATCCAGCGTCATGCCCCGATGCTGCGGATTGCTGGTCCATACGGCATGCTGGCATCAAACCAGCTGCGCATGCTCGCACACATCACACGCAAGTATGACAAAGAATACGCTCACATTACCACCCGCACCAATGTGCAACTGAACTGGCCAAAGCTGGAAGACGTGCCGGATATCCTGGCCGATCTGGCCAGCGTCCAGATGCACTCGATCCAGACCAGTGGTAACTGTATTCGCAATACCACCACCGATCCCTTTGCCGGAGTCGCGCCTGACGAGGTCATTGATCCGCGCCCGTGGTGTGAAATTTTGCGCCAATGGTCAACATTTCACCCAGAGTTTATCCGCCTGCCGCGTAAGTTCAAGTTTGCCATCAACGGCAGCGTAACCGATCGTGCTGTAATCGAAGTACATGATATCGGTCTGAACCTGCGCCGCAATGAAGACGGCGAGCTGGGCTTTCAGGTACTCGTGGGTGGCGGCCTGGGTCGCACTCCGATTCTCGGCAGCGTAATTAACGAATTTTTGCCATGGCAACATATGCTTAGTTACATGGAAGCCATTTTGCGGGTATATAACCGCTTTGGCCGCCGTGACAACAAGTTCAAGGCTCGCATCAAAATTTTGGTCAAAGCCCTGACACCAGAAGGTTTTGCTGCCAAGGTCAATGAAGAGTGGCAGCATCTGAAAGACGGCCCGATCACCCTGACTGAAGAAGAAGTTCAGCGTGTCAGCCTGCACTTTACCGAGCCTGATTATGTGCCGCTGTCCAACGAGGACGAACTACTGGCACAACAAGACTTGGAATATCCCGGCTTTACCCGCTGGCGTTCACGCAACACCCGCGCCCATAAAAAGCCCGGTTATATCAGCGTGATTCTGTCACTGAAAAAAACCGGTATTGCTCCCGGCGATATCAGCGCCAAACAACTGGATGCTGTGGCCGATCTGGCTGAACGCTACAGTTTCTCCGAAGCCCGTGGCACTCGCGAGCAAAACATGGTGCTGGCTGATGTTGAGCAGCGCAAGCTGCTGGAACTGTGGCTGGAAATCCGTGAGCTGGGCTTTGCCACGCCCAATATTGGCCTGCTCAGTGACATTGTTTGCTGCCCCGGCGGTGACTATTGTGCTTTGGCTAACGCCAAGTCGATTCCTGTCGCCGAAGCCATTCAGCAGCGCTTTGCCGATCTGGACTATCTGTTTGATATTGGTGACCTGGACCTGAATATTTCCGGATGCATGAACGCTTGCGGACACCACCATATCGGCCATATTGGCATTCTCGGTGTGGACAAAAAAGGGGAAGAGTTCTATCAGGTTTCACTGGGCGGCAACAGTGGCCGTGAAGCCAGTCTCGGCAAAATTCTTGGCCCGTCATTTGCCCAGGATGCCATGCCGGACGTGATCAGCAAACTGATCGGTGTCTATCTGGATAACCGCACCGAAGAAGAACACTTTATTGATACCTACCAGCGCATCGGTATTCAGCCTTTCAAGGAAAAAGTTTATGCCCCGCATCATTAAGAACCGCCAGATTATCGAAAACAATCGGACCCTGCTGCCTGCCGATGCCAGCCTCGATGACGCCCTGAGTACTCCACAAGCCATTATTCCTTTTGCCTTGTGGCAAGCCCATGTCGAGGAACTCCGCACACTTGACCAGCCAGGCATCTGGCTCGACAGTCACGAACTGGTGGAAGACATTGCCGGTAATCTGTCACTTTTCAGCCTGATTGCACTGAACTTCCCGGTGTTTACCGATGGCCGCAGTTTCAGCAACGCCCGCTTGCTGCGCGAACGCTATGGTTATAAAGGAGAAATCCGCGCGATTGGTGATGTCCTGCGTGATCAGCTGCTACCCATGGCGCGTTGTGGTTTTGACGCTTTTGACCTGCGCAGTGATCGTGACCCGCATGATGCTTTGCTGGCACTGGATGAGTTCAGTGTGCAGTATCAGGCCGCATGGGATAATCCCCTACCCCTGTTTCGCCGCCGTCACAGAGAAGCTCAGGCTGTAGCCATCTGACCGCAAGCCAATTAGAAAGCCCGGATTCGTATCGAACCCGGGCTTTTTGCTTTCGGGCCATGAGAGTCAGATATAACCATCTTTTACTTTTAGCCAACAGTTTTTAAAGTAATAAAAAACCCGGCTTGCGCCGGGTTTTTTGATGCCTGATTCAGTCTTACTGAACCTGTGCTTCAACTGCTGCTTCTACGCGGCGGTTCAGGGCACGGCCTTCTTTGGTGCTGTTGTCTGCGATTGGACGGGCTTCGCCGTAACCAACGGAGCTTACGCGCTCAGCTTCAACACCGTACTGCTCGACCAGTACCTGGCGCACAGCACCGGCACGACGCTCGGACAGCTTCTGGTTGTAAGCATCAGGACCTACGGAGTCAGTATGACCTTCAACAGTGGTGGTCAGTTGTGGGTACTGCTTCATGAACTCGGCCAGGTTCTGGATGTCGGCATAGCTGCCATCCTTGACGTTGGCTTTGTCGAAGTCGAACAGTACTTCCAGCTCAACACGAACTGTTTCTGGCTCAACTGGCTCTTCGTAAACAACTGGGGCTGGCTCTTCGTAAACAACCGGAGCAGGCTTGGCGCTGCCACCGAAGTTCAGACCAACACCCAGACCAGCCATCCACTCGGACTGGTTGTTGTCCAGACCGTGCATGCCGTCAACACCAGCGCGAACAAAGAAGTTCTCGCCGAAGTAGTACTTGGCACCAGCACCGATCAGAGCCATGGTGGTACGGTCACGACCGTTACCGGAGCGGCTTGGTTTGTCCTTGAAGCTTGGGACGTTGCTCAGGCTCTGGTGACCGAAACCTGCGGACAGGTAAGGACGCAGTGCATCGGTAGCGCTACGGAAGTGGTAAGTGGCATCCAGAGTAGCTAGGCTGCCGTTGATTTTCTTGCGCTTGGTGTTGTTGGCAAGAACTTTTTCATCGGAATCAATGCGGTGGTACTCACCGTAGGACAGGCCCAGAGAAACTGCTTCGGTCAGGAAGTAGCTGACAGAACCACCGTACAGGTTGCCATTCTCGATGTTGCGCGAGCTATCAGTGAAGTAACGCTTGGCAAAGGCTTCGGCTTCAACCGCGCCCTGGCCTTGTGCAAATGCGTTAACGGAACCAGCGGCCAAAGCGGCAGCTACGGCGAAACCCAAGGTATTCTTCAACTTCATAAAAATTCCCCATTAAAAGTAAGGAGGTGGTTAAAATCCCGGCAATTATAGCATATTTTTGCCAGAATAGTGTTTTTTCAATTTGTCTATCGCCCTTTTGTAACGCATTTTTGTCGCGCTGAGACCCAAATGCATAATATTGGCAATGTCCTGAAATTCTAACTCAGCCACAAACCGCAGGATGATAATTTCCCGATCTATTTGGTTTACGTTCAGCAACCAGCGATCCAGACTCTTGTCTTCAGTGATCACTGGCGTCTCTTCCTCGCTTGCCTCATCGACCGGATTCAGGCTAAGGGCATCCATCAAGCGTTTTTTACGCTTCTCTTTGCGGTACTGGGTGATGCATTCGTTATAAGTAATGCTGTACAACCAGGTCTTGAACTTGGACTTTCCCTCAAACTTCTTCAACCCGTACAAGACCTTGAGCATGATTTCCTGACTGACATCATCAGCGTCGCGATCATTACCCAGGTAACGGGCACAGACATTATACAGTGTCGCCTGATATCTGCGCATCAATTCTTCATAAGCTCGCGTCACGGTAAACAGCTCGGCCTGGGCACGACCGACCAACTCCTCGTCACTGAGTAGCGCAGGGTTATAACTGGCGTGGATTCTTTTAGAACTGGTCAAAATCGGTCAGACCGCTGCATGACAAACAGAAAGGACATGCGGCCACTACTCTTGCGGGCTGGTTACATGCTGCTCCAGCAGCACCCGGTTGGCAAAATAGACCAACTCGCCCTGTGCAGTCTGGATAATGGTTTTTACGGTACCCATTTCTTCAATGGTGCCCTCGATGCCATCGACCGAAATCAGCTGGCCCAGCTCATACAGTTCGCGCACATAAATGCCGGCGACAATCTGGGCTGCAATACCACGGCAACCAAAGCCGATTGCCAGCGCAACGGCAATACCGACACTCAGTAACACAATCGCAATCACATAGTTGAGCAGTTCCGCCTTGATTTCCAGCTGACCAATGGCCACGGAAATACTGATGATAATCACCAGCCCTTGAGCCACTCGACCCAGCGCATTGGCATAATCAATGCCGACGCCTTCGGCGGCTCCTGATACGACCGAATTAAGCAACTGCGCCAGTAATAACCCGGCGACCAGCACCAGAGCAGCGGCAAACACTTTTGGTACATACAGCGCCAAAGTGTCCAGCGTTGCTGAAATGCGCTCCAGTCCCAGTGACTCCAGCGCCGAGACCAAAAACACCAACAAAACAAACCAGTAAATGATTTTACCGATCAGGGTCGACATGGGTACCTTGACACCCACTCGCGCCATCATTTTGTTCAGGCCGGTGCCCTGCGTCAGGCGGTCAAGCCCCAGCTTGGCCAGCAGTTTGGACAGCAAGGCATCTAGCAGTCGTGCCACTACAAAACCAACAATGACCACCACCAGTGCGCCGATCAGATTCGGGATGAATGCGGCGATTTTTTGCCACAATGTGCTCATTGCACCGACCAAGCTCTGGGTCCAGGAATCAAGTTGCATAGTTAGTGTGCCTTGTCTGTAACAGTATTTTTACGAACCAGTCGTGAGACCGGCTTCCAGTTTGCCGATGCGCCTTCCAGGCCGATCAGGGCTGATTCCAGCGCGCGCCCGGACAGTACCAGCAAAGCGCCGGCACCCGTCTGGCGGTTGGCGGTTTTCAATACCCGCTCCAGCACCCTGGCCGACTGCTGTCGGGCACTGGGTTCCTGCAAAAGTTCACGCAGGGATGTTTCAAACGGATCATTGTCCATTTTCAGCTCCTGAAACAGGATGTACAAAGGTGCCTGTTATTCCGGCATTTTTAATTCATGCGGAGCCACAACAATGCCGTTGTTGTCAGCATACACATACTCACCCGGACGGAATGTGACACCGCCAAATGTAACAACAACGTTCAGATCACCGATATCGCGCTTGTCAGTTTTCATTGGGTGGCTCGCCAGTGCCTGGATACCCAGATCAATTTCGGCCAATACGTCAACATCACGCACACAGCCGTAAATGATAATGCCTTCCCAACCGTTTTCAGCCGCCTTCGCCGCCAGCATGTCGCCCAGCAAGGCACGTCGCAATGAGCCACCGCCATCCACCACCATAACCTTGCCTTTGCCCGGTTCGGCGACCTGGGCCTTGACTACCGAATTATCCTCAAAACACTTGACGGTAACAATCTGACCACCAAATGAGTCGCGCTGACCAAAGTTGGCAAACATGGGCTCAACTACCGCAACTTCAGGGTAAGCATCACACAAATCTGGCGTTACATAGGTCATGACCGGTTCCTTTTTGCAGGGCTAAAAACGCATAGTTTATACACTCGTCGGCATCGCGACAAATTTGCACGACAATAATATCCGGCATTTTGCCTCAGACACTCCCCCGCAGCAGGCTGGTTGCATCCAGGCCATGGCAAGCCAATGTGCGCCGCAGGGAGTCGAGAGCCTGATCCCTCTGTCTGGCCACCTTCTGCCTGCTTAAACACATGTGTTCAGATATCTGTAGCAAGGTATGTTGCTGCGTGCCATACAAGCCAAAATACAGCACAAGTATTTGCTGTTGAGCCGCTGGTAAACAGGCCAGCCACTGCCGCAACTGAAGCAGTATTTGCTCCTGTTCAATCTCCCGGCAAGGTGAGGGACAAAGAGTCTCTTCTGTCTGAATGCCTGGGTTTTCATCAAACGAAACATCCTTGCCTAGGCTGCTGTTGAATCCTGGTTGAGCGTGTTGCCAATTTTTTTGTTCACGACGGCGCTGCAATAACAGTCGTCGCGGCCTGACTACCACTGACTGCCGTTCCACAGCGCGCTCTACCGCCTGCTGAACCCACCAGCTGGCATAAGTCGAAAAGCGGTAACCCAGCCCGGGATCAAATTTTTCCACTGCGCGGATCAGCCCGAGATTGCCTTCGGCAATCAGGTCGATAAAAGACACACCCGGACGCTGGTATTTTCGCGCAATGCTGATCACCAGACGTAGATTGTGGCAAATCATCCGGTTGCGTGCAGACTGTTCGCCCGAACGTGCACCGGTGGCGTAATGTAGTTCCTGTTCGGCAGTGAGCAGTGGCAATTGGCGAACTCTGGCCAGATAGAGCCCAGTGTCCTCGCGAACCCTGATGGCAGACATATTGGCCAAAACAGGAAGGTAAACACTTGCCACACAACTTGTTGCAGACGCTTCTGACATCTGACTGTCCTCCATGACTTGAAAGATGCGGCACTCAATTCCCTGGCCGCAGGTTTTGACTATGACTGGCTACATGACCAGCGCTCCACTCAACGTTTGGGCAAATATTGCAATGGATCCACCGGGCTGCCCTGACGCCGGATTTCAAAATGCAGCTTGACCCGGTCAGTCCCGGTCGAACCCATTTCGGCAATTTGCTGACCTGCCCTGACCTCTTGCCCTTCACTGACAAGCAAGCGACGGTTATGGCCATAGGCACTAATGAATGTGTCATTGTGCTTGATGATCAGCAGTTCGCCATAACCGCGCAAATCACTACCGGCATAAACCACCGTGCCTTTGGCTGTGGCCTTGACTGGCTGGCCGATCTTGCCGGCAATATCAATACCCTTGTTCAGTGTGGTCGCAGAAGAAAAGCGGCTAATCACTGTGCCTTCAGCCGGCCATAGCCAATTGCCGGTTGGTGCAACCGCAGGTTTTGGTTTACTGGCGGGCTTGGCTACTGGTGTTGCCGGTTTGGGCTTGGCTGCTGGCTGGGGTTTGGCCGTGGCAACGGGGCGTACCTGTGTGGCAGGCTTGGGCTTGGCTGTCGCAGTCTGCGGCTTTTTCGAAAACTGGATGACCTGTCCGGGACGGATCGTGTAAGGCGGACCAATCCGGTTGCTGACTGCCAGCTCTTTCCAGTCCCGGCCATAACGGAAGGCAATTGAATACAGAGTGTCCTGAGGGCGTACCACATAGGAGCCACTGGTAACCGGTTTTACCGCCCGGGCAGGCTGCCCCCGATGCTGACGATCAACCACCGGTGCATTGGTGCTACTGGCACAACCACCCAGCTGTACAACCAGTACAGCTGCCAGTAATGGAGCCAGTAAAATACGCCAAGCCCTGTCAGGCAGTACACCCTTGAGCATGAATTTTCCTAATGATCAGATGTGCA
>CAZBXG010000008.1:27742-37677 GCA_964495925.1 uncultured Thiopseudomonas sp. | reverse complement strand
GCACGCAGCGCGCCTTCACCTGCAGAGTCCATCTGGCTGACTATCAGCTGATAGTCACCACGACCTTCATAGATGGATAAACGACCGGTCAGGCGCACCTGGCTGCCGTTATCAATCTGTAAGCGGATGCGGCTGGCGTTTTGCCGGAAGAAGGCGCAACGCACCTGGGCGTTGGCATCTTTCAGGGTAAAATACAGGTGGCCGGAGGCGGGCCGGGCCAGGTTGGAAATTTCACCTTCCACCACAATCGCCGGGAACACGTCTTCCAGCAAATGGCGTGCACGCTGGTTGAGCTGGCTGACTGACAGGATTTCTTGAGGCTTCATATTAAAGGCTGTCTGGCTATTTGTTGGTTATGCTAACAAAAACAGGCTGAAACTGTCAGGCTGGCGGATCAGTGTAAAACAGTCTTTTGGGCAAAACAGATTGGCTTTTGATTGCTGTATATGCTATAAAACGCGCCGCTTTGCAGAAAAATCACTGCAGGCATTTTAATCCACACACATACCGACACGTTTTTCTGGGTGCCCTGCGGGGTTGAAAGGCGGGGTATGTGGAGGCTTAACCCGAAATTTAACAGGAATTATCATGACTCAAAAAGTATCCATGCGCGACATGCTGCAGGCTGGTGTTCACTTCGGTCACCAGACCCGTTACTGGAACCCCAAGATGGGCAAGTACATCTTTGGTGCGCGCAACAAGATTCACATTATTAACCTGGAAAAAACCCTGCCAATGTTCAATGAGGCCATGAGCTTCATCGAGCAGAAAGCTGCAGGCAAAAACAAAATTCTGTTTGTTGGTACCAAGCGTTCCGCTGGCAAGATCGTACGCGAGCAGGCCGAGCGTTGCGGCATGCCTTACGTCAACCACCGCTGGTTGGGCGGCATGCTGACCAACTACAAAACCATCCGTACTTCCATCAAGCGTCTGCGTGAGCTGGAAGTGCAGGCTCAGGACGGCACCTTTGACAAGCTGACCAAGAAAGAAGGCCTGATGCGCAGCCGTGATCTGGAAAAACTGGAGCGCAGCCTGGGCGGTATCAAGGATATGGGCGGCCTGCCTGACGCTATTTTCGTGGTTGACGTTGATCACGAGAGCATCGCCATCAGCGAAGCCAACAAGCTGGGCATTCCTGTTATTGGTGTGGTTGACACCAACAGCAACCCTGCCGGTGTTGATTACATCATTCCGGGTAACGATGACGCCATTCGTGCTGTTCAGCTGTATCTGGCAGGTGCTGCCGATGCAGTACTGCGTGCACGTCAGAATGGTGCCGTTTCTGCTGAAGAGTTTGTTGAAGTGGCTGACGAGGCTGCTGAAGCCTGATCGGGGCTCTATGCGCCTTAAAAAAGGGGGCGAGGCCCCCTTTTTTGTTTGAATTGGAACGCAGTGGCTTAGGCGACTGCGCATCACATTGTTTTAGTGAGGAATTACGATGACACAGATTACTGCTGCTATGGTTAAAGAGCTGCGTGAGCGCACCGGTCAGGGCATGATGGATTGTAAAAAAGCTCTGGAAGAAGCTGGTGGCGACATCGAAAAAGCCATTGATGACATGCGTGCTGCTGGTGCGATCAAAGCGGCCAAAAAAGCTGGCAACATTGCTGCTGAAGGTTCTGTTGCCATCAAGCTGGCTGATGACGGCAAAACTGCCACCATCATCGAAGTCAACTCCCAGACCGACTTCCTGGCTCTGCAGGATGACTTCAAAGGCTTTGTTGCTGACAGCCTGGAAATTGCTGCTGCCAAGGGCTACACCGATGCTGCGCCGCTGATCGAGGAGCGTGAAACCGCCCGTGAAGAGCTGGTTGCCAAAACCGGTGAGAACGTCAACATCCGCCGTCTGGCGCGTGTTGAGGGTGATGTTCTGGGCGCCTACCAGCACGGCAACCGTATTGGCGTAGTTGTCAGCCTGCAAGGTGGTGACGCTGAGCTGGCGCGTGATATTGCCATGCACATTGCTGCAAGCAACCCGCAAGTAATCAACCCTGAAGAGGTTTCCGAGGACCTGGTTGCCAAGGAAAAAGAAATCTTCATGCAGTTGAACGAAGACAAGATCAAGGGCAAGCCCGAGAACATCGTTGAGAACATGGTCAAAGGCCGTATCAACAAGTTCCTGTCCGAGATCAGCCTGGTTGGTCAGGCGTTCGTCAAAGAGCCTGAAATCACTGTTGGCAAGCTGGCTGAGAAAGCCGGTGCCACCATCGTTGGTTTCACCCGCTTTGAAGTGGGCGAGGGCATCGAGCGCAAAGAAGAAGACTTTGCTGCTGAAGTTGCTGCGCAGGTTGCTGCTTCCAAGAAATAAGCTTTGCTTGTTTGAAAAAACCGCCTTCCCTTATGGGATAGGCGGTTTTTTTTGGCCGACCGAAGGGAATTCTGGCTTGCCCCTCGTTACTTGTTGGTTCTCGGGTTATAATTCGGCGGATAATTTTTTAGGAGACAGCCAATGGCCATACCAGATAACAGTCGTCAGCCGCGTTACAAGCGCATTTTGCTGAAGCTCAGTGGCGAAGCCCTGATGGGTTCGGAAAACTTCGGCATTGACCCCAAAGTACTGGACCGAATGGCGCTTGAGGTTGGCCAGCTGGTGGGAATTGGTGTGCAGGTTGGACTGGTTATTGGTGGTGGCAACCTGTTTCGTGGTGCTGCGCTGTCTGCCGCCGGCATGGACCGGGTTACTGGCGACCACATGGGCATGCTGGCTACCGTTATGAATGCACTGGCGATGCGTGATGCGCTGGAGCGCTCCAACATTCCGGCGCTGGTCATGTCGGCCATTTCCATGGTGGGTGTGACCGAGCATTATGACCGCCGCAAGGCCATGGGCCACTTGCGCAAAGGTGAAGTGGTGATTTTTTCTGCGGGTACCGGTAATCCGTTCTTTACCACTGACTCGGCGGCCTGTCTGCGCGGTATTGAAATCAATGCCGATGTGGTGCTGAAGGCAACCAAGGTGGATGGTGTGTATACCGATGACCCTTTCAAGAATCCGAACGCAGAAAAATTTGACCGTCTGAGCTATGACGAAGTGCTGGACCGCAAGCTGGAAGTGATGGATCTAACAGCCATTTGTCTGGTGCGTGACCACAAGATGCCCTTGCGCGTATTTAACATGAACAAGCCCGGTGCGCTGCTGAATGTGGTGTTGGGCGGTGCCGAAGGCACACTGGTTGAGGAGACCGCTGAATGATCAATGAAATCAAGGCTGATGCCCAAACCCGCATGCAAAAGTCGGTAGAGTCGCTGCAGCATGCGTTTGCCAAAATTCGTACCGGCCGCGCGCACCCCAGCATTCTGGACGGTGTAATGGTGTCTTATTACGGCAGTGATACGCCCCTGCGCCAGATGGCCAACGTAGTAGCTGAAGATGCCCGCACCCTGGCGCTAACCGTATTTGACCGTGGCATGATTCAGGCTGTTGAAAAAGCCATCCTGCAATCTGATCTGGGTCTGAATCCGGCCACTGCCGGCACCACCATTCGTGTGCCAATGCCTGCGCTGACCGAAGAAACCCGCAAGGGTTATACCCGTCAGGCACGCCAGGAAGCTGAAAACGCTCGTGTTGCCGTACGCAACGTACGCCGCGATGCACTGGGTGATGTGAAAGAACTGGTCAAGGAAAAGGAAATTAGTGAAGACGACGAGCGTCGCGCCGCTGATGAAATCCAGAAAATCACTGACAAGTTTATTGAAGATATCGACAAGCAGTTGGCCGCGAAAGAAAGCGACCTGATGGAAGTCTGATCGGGGAAGCTTTATGCCCAGTCAAAACGCTGTAGTGCCGCGCCATGTGGCAATCATCATGGATGGCAACAACCGCTGGGCAAAAAAACGCTTCTTGCCTGGTGTGGCCGGGCATAAAGCCGGGGTCAAGGCGGTGCGTGAAGTCATCGAGACTTGCGCGGAAGCCGGAGTCGAGGTGCTGACCTTGTTTGCCTTTTCCAGCGAAAACTGGAAAAGGCCGGCAGACGAGGTCAGTGCGCTGATGGAGCTGTTCATGCTGGCGTTACGTCGTGAAGTGAACAAACTCGACAGAAACGGTATTCGGTTGAAAATTCTGGGCGACTGCAGCCGGTTTCATCCCGAGTTGCAAGCAGCCATCAGGGCTGCCGAGCAGCAAACAGCAGAGAATACCCGTTTTACCCTGCAAATTGCCGCCAATTACGGTGGACGCTGGGACATTACCCAGGCAGTTCGCCAGCTGGCGGAGCAAGTGCAGCAGGGTAGTCTGCAGCCGGATGCCATCAGTGAAGACACGATCAATCAGCATTTGGTGACCGCCAGCGGGCCGGAACCTGACTTGTTGGTGCGTACAGGTGGCGAGCAGCGCATCAGTAATTTTTTGTTGTGGCAGATGGCCTACACCGAATTCTATTTTACCGACCTGTACTGGCCTGACTTCAGAGCCAAGGCCATGCAGGCTGCACTGGACAGCTTTACGCAGCGTGAGCGGCGTTTTGGCAAAACCAGTGAGCAGCTCAAAGCGGAAAAACACACATCATGTTGAAACAACGCATTATTACCGCCTTGTGGCTGTTGCCGCTGGCCCTGTTTGGCTTTTTTGGTTTGCAAGGACATGCCTTCACCGCCTTTGTCGGCCTAGTGATGACGCTGGGGGGCTGGGAGTGGGCACGAATGGCCGGGCTTGACGGGCAACCGGCCCGGATCGGCTATGCACTGGTGGTATTGGTCGTTTTTCTCCTGCTCGGTGCAACCGTACCAGCCAAACCGGTGCTGTTGGTGGCGCTGGCATGGTGGTTGTTGGCAACATTGATGGTGTTTGCGTATCCACGCTCAGTCAATTGGTGGGGCGGGGTGCTTGGTAAGTTGTTGATGGGCTTGCTGATCCTGTTGCCGGCCGGAGTGGCACTGGTCTGGCTGAAAGGTCGTGAGCAGGCCAGTTTGCTAATCCTGACAGTCATGCTGATGGTTTGGGCAGCAGACATAGGCGCGTATTTTGTCGGGCGGGCACTGGGCAAGCGCAAACTGGCACCGGCGGTCAGTCCGGGCAAAAGCTGGGCCGGACTGTATGGTGGCCTGGCGGTTAGCGTACTGGTTGCACTGGGTTGTGCCCTGACACTTGGTTTGTCTGCCGGGCAGCTGGTGTGGTTTTTACCCGCTGCTGCGATGATTGTATTGTTTTCCGTAATTGGTGATCTGACCGAGAGCATGTTCAAACGCAGTGCCGGGATCAAGGACAGCAGCAACCTGCTGCCGGGTCATGGCGGCGTGCTGGACCGAATAGATAGCCTGACTGCTGCCTTGCCGCTGTTTGCCCTGTTGTTTTTGCTGACCGGCTGGCTGAATTAAGATGCAGCTAATCACTGTTTTGGGCGCTACCGGATCAATTGGCAGCAGTACGCTGGATGTGATCGCCCGCCATCCTGAAGACTATTCTGTTTATGCGCTGACAGCGTACAGCCGTCTGGACGAGCTGGCAGAGTTGTGTCGGCGTTTTCAGCCCAGGTATGCGGTGGTGGCTACAGCAAGTGATGCAAAAGTTTTGCAGGCACAGCTGGCCGGGCTTGACTGTGAAGTGCTGTATGGCGAAACAGGCTTGTGCCAGGTTGCCAGTGCCACCGAGGTGGATGCCGTCATGGCGGCTATTGTGGGTGCAGCCGGTTTGGCACCCACGCTGGCAGCGGTGCGTGCTGGTAAAAAAGTTTTACTGGCCAACAAGGAAGCGCTGGTGATGAGTGGCGCGCTGTTCATGCAGGCAGTGCAGGAGCACGGTGCCACCCTGTTGCCAATCGACAGCGAGCATAACGCGATTTTCCAGTGCTTGCCCTGCAATTACCAGGACGGTTTACCGCAGTCAGGTGTGCGACGCCTGATGCTGACCGCTTCGGGCGGGCCTTTTCGTGAAACGCTTCTGGCCGATTTGGCACAGGTTACACCGGCGCAGGCCTGTGCTCATCCCAATTGGTCAATGGGCCAGAAAATATCTGTTGACTCGGCAACCATGATGAACAAAGGGCTGGAATTGATCGAAGCTTGCTGGCTGTTTGCTGCACAGCCAGCGCAGGTGGATGTGGTGGTGCATCCGCAGAGTGTGATTCATTCTTTGGTTGATTATGTGGATGGTTCGGTGCTGGCCCAGCTCGGTAATCCGGATATGCGCACGCCGATTGCGCATGCTTTGGCCTGGCCACAGCGTATAGATTCGGGAGTGGCACCACTGGATTTGTATCAGCTGGCCCGTATGGATTTCTTTGAACCAGACCTGGAAAAGTTTGTCTGCTTGAGGCTGGCGCGTGAAGCAGCCGAGCAGGGCGGTACGGCTCCGGCGATTCTGAATGCGGCCAATGAAGTGGCAGTAGCAGGTTTTTTGGCTGGCCAAACCGGTTTTTTGCAGATAGCACAGATTATCGAGCGCACTTTGCAGCAGGTAGCCGGCAGTGCAGCTGACAGTCTGGAAACGATTCTGGCTGCTGACCGTCAAGCACGTGCAGTGGCTGGTCAGTGGCTGACGAGGACGATTAATTGAGCGGTCTTTACATGTTGTTGGGTACGCTGGTCGCTTTGGGCGTGCTGGTGACCATTCATGAATACGGTCATTTTTGGGTGGCGCGTCGCTGTGGTGTACGGGTGCTGCGTTTTTCCGTTGGCTTCGGCAAACCCCTGCTGCGCTGGCATGACCGGCATGGTACCGAGTTTGTGATTGCCATGTTGCCGTTGGGCGGTTATGTCAAAATGCTCGATGGCCGTGAAGAGAAGCTTGGCGCACAGGATGAGCAGCAGGCGTTCAACCTCAAGCCGGTGCGCCAGCGCATGGCGATTGTGGCCGCAGGGCCAGCCGCCAACTTTTTGCTGGCTTTTGTGTTTTTCTGGGCGTTGGCCATGCTGGGCACCCAGCAGGTACGTCCGGTCATTGGCAGTGTGGCTCCGGAAAGTCTGGCGGAAGAGGCCGGACTGGAAAGTGGTCAGGAAATCGTTACGGTGGATGGAGTCGCAGTAACCGGCTGGGGTGACGTCAATATCCGCTTGATGAACCGTCTGGGTGAAAGCGGCGTGCTACAGGTTGAAACCGTGCGTGACGGCAATACTTTGGCGAGTCGTCATAGCGTGATGCTCGAAGCCTGGGAAAAAGGCACGGCTGAAGTTAACCCGCTGCAGGCGCTGGGCGTAGAGCCTTGGCGGCCGGCAGCCCAAGCTGTGCTCACCCATTTTGACGAGCAGGGACCGGCACTGGCAGCAGGCTTGCAGCTGCAAGACCGGGTGCTGGCGTTTGATGGCCAGGCTGTTGCTGACTGGCAGGCACTGGTACAGCTGGTGCAACAGCATCCGCAGCACAAGGCTGAATTGCTGGTTGAGCGTAACGGACGGGAGCTGATGCTGCCGGTGTTGCTGGGAGCGCGTACCGAAGGTGACAGCACTCGTGGTTATCTGGGGGCAGGCGTGACCGGCGAGCCCTGGCCAGAATCAATGCTGGTTGAGCGTTCTTATGGTTTTTTTGCCGGTGCAATCGAAGGGGTTCGGCACACCTGGCGCATGAGCAGCATGACCTTGTTATCGGTCAAGAAAATGCTGCTGGGCGAGTTGTCTGCAAAAAACTTGAGTGGACCCATCAGCATTGCTAAAGTAGCGGGCGCTTCGGCTGAATCCGGCCTGCGCAGTTTTCTGAATTTCATGGCATATCTGAGCATTAGTCTGGGTGTGCTTAACCTGTTGCCGGTTCCTGTACTGGATGGCGGGCATCTGCTGTTTTATGCCGTTGAGTGGATTCGCGGCAAGCCGTTGTCCGAACGCATACAGGCGCTGGGCATGCAGGTGGGCATCGCGCTGGTGCTGAGTTTGATGGTGTTTGCAGTGTTTAACGACATTGCGCGACTGTAAAGAACATGCCGCGTTGGCGGCCAATATAATACCGCTGTGGTTGCGACACAGCCCTGACAAGTCGGAAGAAAAAAGGACAGCATGAAACGTCTGTTATTATCCGCGGCGATCTCCGCAATCATAAGCACCCAGGTGTCGGCAGCCTCTTTTACGGTTTCCGATATTCGTCTTAATGGCCTGCAACGGGTATCTGCCGGTAGCGTATTTGCTGCCTTGCCACTTAACGTAGGTGACGAGGTGGATGAGCAGCAGCTTGCCGAGGCAACCCGCTCCTTGTTCCAGACCGGCTTCTTTCAGGACATCCGTCTGAGCCGTGATGATGGTGTGCTGGTAGTCAATCTGGTGGAGCGCCCGTCCATTTCCGGGATCGACATCAGTGGCAACAAGGCAATCAAGAAAGAAGATCTGCTCAAGGGGCTGAAGCAGGCCGGGCTGGCCGAAGGCGAGATTTTTCAGCAAGCCACCCTGGAAGGTGTGCGTAACGAGCTGCAACGCCAGTATGTGTCCCAGGGCCGTTACTCCGCGCAGATTGAAGCAAAAATCGTTGAGCAACCACGTAACCGTGTAGCCATTAAAATCGACATCAAGGAAGGATCGGTTGCGTCGATTCGCAACGTCAACGTTGTCGGCAACACCGTTTATAACGATGAAGAGCTGCTGGGCCTGTTTGAACTGAAGAAGAAACACTTCACTTCGTTCTTCAAGGGTGATGACAAGTATTCCCGTGAGAAGTTGTCTGGCGACCTGGAACGCTTGCGTTCTTACTATCTGGACCGTGGTTATATCAACATGGATATCACCTCGACCCAGGTCTCGATCACGCCCGATAAAAAGCATGTTTACATTACCGTCAATATTGACGAGGGCGAGCAATATAAGGTTCGTGAGGTCAAGCTGACAGGCGAGCTGAAAGTGCCGGAAGAGGACGTGCAGGCGCTGGTGCTGTCGAAAGAAGGCCAGATTTTCTCACGCAAAGTGATGACTACTACGTCCGAGCTGATTACCCGTCGCCTCGGTAATGAGGGTTACACCTTTGCCAACGTCAGCGGCATGCCGCAGGCGCATGATGAAGACAATACCGTCACCATTACCTATGTGGTTGATCCGGGCAAACGAGCTTACGTCAACCGTGTCAACTTCCGTGGCAACACCAAGACTCGTGACGAAGTATTGCGCCGCGAAATGCGTCAGATGGAAGGTGGCTGGGCATCTACGTACCTGATTGACCAGTCCAAGGTGCGGCTGGAGCGTCTGGGCCACTTCAAGGAAGTGACCGTGGAAACCCCGGCAGTGCCAGGTACCGACGACCAGATTGATGTCAATATCAGTGTCGAAGAGCAACCGTCCGGATCCATCAGTGCGAGCATCGGTTATGCCCAGAACGCGGGTATGATTTTGGGCGGCTCGATCAGCCAGAACAACTTCATGGGTACCGGTAACCACGTTACTTTGGGCCTGACTCGCAGCGAATATCAGAGCCAGTATAACTTCAGTTTTGTTGATCCTTACTGGACGGTAGACGGCGTCAGCCTTGGTTATAACGCGTTTTATCGTAAGACCAACTACGACAAGCTCAACTATGACGTGTCCAGTTACTCCGTGGACAGCATGGGGCTTGGCGCGACCATGGGCTATCCGATCAGTGAAGAGTCGCGACTGACCTTTGGCCTGAATGCGCAATCCGACAAGATTAAACCTGGAACCTATCCGGCAGTCGAAATTCAGGATTTTGTCGATAAGGAAGGTAAAACCTTTACTAATTTCAAAGCAACTGCAGGTTGGTCGAAGTCAACTCTGAACCGTGGCTTGTTACCAACTCGTGGCGCTTCACAGAGCCTGTTTTTGGAAGCCACCATACCCGGCAGCGATCTGAGCTTTTATCGCCTGGACTATCAGGGACAATACTTCCAGGGGTTGTGGGGCGACCATGCGTTGCGCTTCCATACCCAGTTGGGCTATGCGGAAAGCTATGGTTCGACCAGCCGTCTGCCGTTCTATGAGCATTACTATGCCGGTGGTTTTGACTCCGTGCGTGGCTTCCGCGATGGCACCCTTGGTCCACGCAGTACACCGCATACGGGAGATCCGGATCAGGA
>CAZBXG010000008.1:13423-27642 GCA_964495925.1 uncultured Thiopseudomonas sp. | reverse complement strand
CCGATCAAAGAGCCGGACAACTCCAAAACCCAATTCTTCCAGTTCACTCTGGGACAAACGTTCTAACCCGCACATCCGTTTAATCAAAAAGGAATACTGTCATGCGTAAATTGCTTCAAGTTGCACTGTTGTCAAGTCTGGTCGTAGCGGGTAGTGCCTGGGCCGAAGTGAAAATCGCGGTTCTGGATTACCAGACGGCTTTGCTGGATTCTGATGCGGCAAAAAAATATGCGGTTGATGCCGAAAAGAAATTTGCTCCGCAACTGAACAAGCTGAAAGCGCTGGAAACTGATGCCAAGCGCCTGCAAGACCGCCTGATGAAAGATGGCGAAAAAATGGCTCAGGCCGAATATGAGCGCCTGGAACTGGAGCTTAAGCAAAAAGCCCGTGACTTTCAGGTCCAGTCACAAGAGCTGAATGAGGCCAAGGCCACATCGGATAACGAAGTGCTGCAAACGCTCAAGCCAAAACTGGACAAGGCCGTTGAAGAAGTACTCAAGAGCGGTAACTATGATGTGGTAATTGATCGCAATGCTGTTGTCGACGTTAAACCACAGCTTGATATTACCCTGCGCGTGATTGAGCGCATGAACCAAATGCGTTAAGAGACAAAACGATGAAAACCTACCGCCTGCAAGAGCTGGCTGAACTGTTGGGTGCTGAATTGCGTGGAGCTGCCGATTGCCAAATCAATGGCATGGGCACTTTGCAGCATGCTGGTCCGGACCAGCTGGCTTTTTTGGCCAATGCCAGCTATCGCAAGCAGCTGGCCGATACTAAAGCCGGTGCTGTGCTGTTGAAAGCAGAAGATGCCGAAGGCTTTGCAGGCAACTGTCTGGTGGTGGCTGACCCTTACCTGGCTTACGCCCGCTTGTCCCATCAGTTTGACCGCAAGCCGGTGGCACAAAGCGGTGTTCACTCCAGTGCTGTAATCGCATCCACCGCACAGGTTGCCGCAACCGCCTGTATCGGACCAGGGGTGGTGATTGAGGACGAAGCTGTTATTGGTGAGCGGGTGGTGCTTGGCGCACATACCTTTGTTGGTGCGCGTAGTAGCATTGGTGCTGATGGCTGGCTGGCTCCGCGAGTTACCCTGTACCATGATGTCCACATCGGTGAGCGGGTAATTATTCAATCAGGTGCGGTACTGGGCGGTGAGGGCTTTGGCTTTGCCAAACAGGATGGTGAATGGCTGAAAATTGCCCAGATTGGCGGTGTCAGAGTCGGCAATGATGTTGAAATTGGTGCCAATACCACCGTTGATCGTGGTGCGCTGGACGACACCAAAATCGGCAATGATGTGAAGCTGGATAACCAGATCATGATTGCCCATAACGTCGAAGTGGGTGACCACACGGCCATGGCAGCTTGTGTCGGTATATCCGGCAGTACCAAAATTGGCCGCAACTGTATGTTGGCCGGTGGTGTTGGACTGGTCGGGCATATCGAAATTTGTGACAATGTTTTTGTAACCGGGATGACCATGGTCACCCATTCCATCACCGAGCCGGGTGCTTATTCGTCAGGCACGGCGATGCAGTCAGCTGGTGAGTGGAAGAAAAATGCGGTGCGTTTCCGTCAGTTGGATACTATGGCCAAGCGAATTCGCGCACTGGAAAAAATGACGGAAAGCGACTAACACCTTTAAGGTGCAGCTTCTGTTTGTCGGCCCAAGCAGGACACCGTTGTGGTGCCCTGCTAGCTATTTAAAATTTAAGGTTAGTTTACCCATGTTGGATATCAATCAAATTCGCCAGTTGTTGCCTCATCGTTACCCATTTTTGCTGGTGGACAGGGTAGAGACACTTGACCTTGAAGAAAAAACCATCAAAGCCTATAAAAACGTCAGCATCAACGAACCGTTTTTCAATGGTCACTTCCCGCAGCATCCAATCATGCCGGGCGTGCTGATCACCGAAGCGATGGCGCAGGCAGCCGGTATTCTGGGTTTCAAAATGATGAACTCGACGCCGGATGATGGTACGTTGTATTACTTTGTTGGCTCCGACAAGCTGCGTTTTCGTCAACCGGTAGTACCGGGTGACCGCCTTGATTTGCAAGCCAGATTTGTCAGCGTCAAACGCGGTATCTGGAAGTTTGACTGCCGTGCCACTGTAGGTGATGCCCTGGTATGTTCGGCAGAGATTATTTGTGCGGAACGCAAACTATGAGTTTGATTGACCCTCGCGCCATTATTGATCCATCCGCGAAGCTGGCTGCCAATGTGCAGGTCGGCCCCTGGACCATTATTGGTCCGGACGTGGAGATCGGCGAGGGTACCGTGATCGCTTCGCATGTAGTGATCAAGGGGCCAACCGTGATTGGCCGCGACAACAAAATTTACCAGTTTTCTTCAGTGGGCGAAGACACTCCGGACCTCAAGTACCAGGGCGAGCCTACGCGACTGATCGTTGGTGATCGCAATGTGATCCGTGAGGGGGTCACCATTCATCGTGGTACCGTGCAGGATCGCAGCGAAACCCGTATCGGTAATGACAACCTGCTGATGGCCTATGTACATGTTGGTCATGACAGCGTGATCGACAACCATTGCATTCTGGTTAACAACACGGCGCTAGCCGGGCATGTGCACGTCGGTGACTACGCGATTCTGTCCGGCTATACGCTGGTACATCAGTATTGTCATATTGCACCCTACAGCTTCACTGCCATGGGCACCGCAGTGGGCAAGGATGTGCCGGCATTTGTTACCGTTGCCGGTAATCCGGCAGAAGCCCGCAGCATGAACTTTGAAGGCATGCGTCGTCGTGGCTTTAGTCCGGCTACCGTGCAGGCATTGCGCAGGGCTTACAAGCTGGTATACCGCAGCGGCTTGACCGTCGATGAGGCGGTAGAGCAACTGACCGACAGTGCCGCCGAACACCCGGAGGTAGCGCTGTTTCGTGACTCCATCCGGCATTCGACTCGCGGCATCACCCGTTAATGGGCAAGCGGTTCAAGGTTGCTCTGGTTGCCGGTGAAGCATCCGGTGACATTCTGGGTGCTGGTCTGATGCAGGCGTTGCGCACACAGCATCCCGATATCGATTTTATTGGCGTAGGCGGGCCGCTGATGCAGGCGCAAGGGCTGGAATCCTTCTTCCCCATGGAGCGTCTGGCGGTCATGGGGCTGGTTGAGGTGCTGGGGCGTTTGCGTGAACTGCTGAAAAGGCGCAAGCAACTGATCGAGTTTCTGCTCGCAGAACAGCCGGATGTCTTCATTGGCATTGATGCTCCCGATTTTAACTTGAATATCGAATTGAAACTGCGTCAGCAGGGTATTAAAACTGTGCATTACGTCAGCCCGTCGGTCTGGGCATGGCGGCAAAAGCGGGTGTTTAAAATCAAGCAAGCGTGTGACCTGATGCTGTGCCTGTTGCCGTTTGAAGCGCAGTTTTACCGTGAGCATCAGGTGCCTGTACATTTTGTTGGTCACCCTCTGGCCGACAGTATTGATCTTGAACACGACCGTAATGCAGCGCGTCAACAGCTACAACTGGACAGCACTGCGCCGCTGGTGGCCCTGATGCCGGGCAGCCGGGGCGGTGAGGTGGCACGATTGGGCGCGCTGTTTTTGCAAACAGCCAGACTGTTGCATCAGCGTCAACCGGAACTGCGTTTTGTTTTGCCGGCGGCGAATGCACTGCGTCGTGTACAACTGGAAGCTCTGCTTGCCGATTTCGCCGATGTCCCCGTTACGCTGCTGGATGGCCAGTCACAATTGGCATTGCAGGCCTGTGATGCAGTACTGATTGCTTCGGGAACGGCCACGCTGGAGGCGATGCTGTTCAAACGTCCGATGGTGGTGGCGTATCGTTTGGCCGGGCTGACTTATCGTATTCTCAAGCTAATGGTGAAAAGCCGTTACTTTGCCTTGCCCAACTTGCTGGCGGGTGAAGCGCTAGTGCCGGAGTTTATTCAGCATGCGGCTACTGCGGAAAATCTGGCAGGTGCCATTGAGCAGCAATTAGTAGATGGCAGCCGCCAGACTGAACGTTTCCTTGAGTTGCATAAGCACATGCGGCTGGATGCTTCTAGCGAAGCAGCCAAAGCAGTGCTTGCATTACTGCATCATTGACATCCACCCCGCCCTAAAGGACGAGGAGGGTGTCAACTGTGACGCTGTTTGCGCTGGCTGGTTTGACGAACGCAGGCATGTAACTTCCTGAACTCTAAATGCGGGCAACCTTATGCAACCGGACTTGTTTGTTTTCCCTGATATTCAGCTATTGGCTGGCGTTGATGAAGTAGGCCGTGGTCCATTGTGCGGGCCGGTGATTGCAGCGGCCGTGATTCTTGACCCGCAGCGCCCGATTGACGGCTTAAAAGACTCGAAAAAACTCACCGAGCGCAAGCGGATTGAACTTGACCAACAAATCAGGGCGCAGGCGCTGGCCTGGTGCGTGGCCCGTGCTGATGTAGCAGAAATCGACCAGCTGAATATTTTACATGCCACCATGTTGGCGATGCAGCGTGCTGTTGAAGGACTGTCGATTAAACCCGAGCTGGCGCTGATTGATGGCAACCGTTGCCCGAAGCTGTCAGTACCCAGTCAGGCGGTCGTCAAGGGCGATGACCGGGTACCGGCAATCGCTGCTGCATCAATTCTGGCCAAGGTGGCGCGGGATACTGAAATGCAGGCGCTGGATGTACTCTACCCGGGTTATGGCATCGCCGGACACAAGGGTTACCCGACCAAGCAGCACTTGCAGGCGTTACAAGAGCTGGGAGCCACGCCTATTCATCGCCGTTCATTCAGACCGGTACAGCAAGCACTGAATGAGGCACAAGCATGACTTTTATTGTGATTTTTCATATTTTGGTGGTGTTGTCCTTCAGTATTCGCATTCTGTTGCGGGACGATTTGTCTCCACCGGCACGGCTGGCCTGGTTTATTGTCCTTAACGTGCTGCCCTATGTGGGCGCTGTACTGTATTTTTTGTTTGGCGAAATTGATCTGGGCAACAAGGCACGACAGCTGCATGACCGGGTATTTGCCGAGCTGAGGGGCAGGGCTGAAGGTTTTATGGGGCAGCCGGAAAATACTGCACAGCTGATCAAACGTATCTATCAGCCCGCGTTTCACTATGCTGCTTCCATTAACGGCTTTCATCCGGTGGCGGGCAACAGAGCAGAACTGATGACTGGGGCAGATGAAACCATTGAACGGATGATTGCTGACATGGATGCAGCCACTGATCATATTCATGTGCTGTATTACATTTGGCTGACTGACCACACAGGCACAGCGGTGGCTGAGGCCCTGATTCGAGCAGCCAAGCGCGGGATCAAGTGTCGGGCAATTGCCGATGGACTGGGTTCGCGGGCGTTGATTGGCACCGAACTGTGGCACCGGATGAAGCTGGCCGGAGTCGAGCTGGCTGTAGCCTTATCAATCAGCCGGCCCATGAAAACCATTTTGACCAGCCGGCTGGATTTGCGTAATCACCGTAAAATTACTGTGATTGACTCGACAATCACCTATTGCGGTAGCCGTAACTGCGCCGACCCCGAGTTTTTACCCAAAAGCAAGTATGGCCCCTGGATTGACATCATGTTGCGCCTGGAAGGGCCGATAGTAGCGCAAAATCAGCTGTTGTTTGCCAGTGACTGGATGCAGGCCACTGGGCAAACCTGTACTTGTATTCCGCTGGAGGCGACAGCAATAGATGGAGGTTTTCCTGCATTGGTAATGGGAGCGGGGCCAACCGAGCGTTCACGTGTGACACCGCAGTTGTTTGTCAGCCTGTTTGCCAGTGCCGAGAGTAGTCTGACGTTGACCACACCTTACTTTGTACCGGACTCGACTACGCTGGAAGCACTTTGTGCCGCGTCATATCGTGGCGTGAAAGTGACGCTGATTTTCCCCGAGCGTAATGACAGCTGGATTGTCGCGGCGGCCAGCCATAGTTACTACCATCAATTGCTGGATGCAGGCTGCCTGATTTATGAGCATCGGGAAGGATTATTGCATGCAAAAACTCTGACAGTCGATGGCAAAGTCAGCCTGATTGGCTCATCGAATCTGGATTTGCGTAGCTTTGATCTGAACTATGAGAACAATATCCTGCTGCAGGACGAGGCGTTAACTGCCGAGATTTATGCACGTCAGCAACAATATATTGTAGAGTCGAGACGGGTCGAGCTGCCCGAAGTGCTTAAGTGGCCGTATTATCGCCGGATCTGGAATAACGTAATCGCTACCATTGGCCCTGTGCTGTAAGTCGTTGGGCGCAGCTCTATATTTTTTGTAGAACTGCGCCCAACAGAACATCAGTCGATAGCAAAGCCCAGATGCTCGGGCAGCCAGAGGGCAATACCGGGGAAAATCATCACCAGCAGCAGGGCGCTGAACATGGTGACCATAAACAGCACGGCCCAACCGAAGGTATGTTCCAGCCGGATATTGGCGACTTTGGTCGTAACCATCAGGTTGACCGCGACCGGTGGCGTGAACTGGCCAATGGCAATGTTCATAGCCAACAGAATGCCGAACCAAACCGGGTTCCAGCCAAAATGCTGGATCATTGGCACCAGCACCGGGGTCAGGATCAGGTAGATCGAGATGGCATCCAGCAGCATGCCGGCCAGTAATACCAGCAGCATGATCAGCAATAGTAATACCCAACTCTTATCAGAGATCGACAACATCACGTCAGCGAGACGGGTAAAGGTACCCAGCGTAGTGCCAGCCCAGGCAAAAATACCGGCCAGCGAGATGATCAGTAAGACAATACCGGAAATACGTGCCGCTTCTTCAAACATCTGTAGCAGCTCGCGAACACCCAGTTGGCGGTATACCAGTGTGCCCAGAATCAGACCGTAAGTGACAGCAACCACAGCAGCTTCGGTGGGCGTGAACAGCCCCGAGCGCAAACCGCCGAGAATGATCACCGGTGCAAACAGCGCGGGCAATGCCTTGATGAAGCTTTCTTTCAGCGGTGGCTTGGGCTCGTTGTCGGTGGCTTCCCAGCCGTTACGCTTGGCCAGAAAATAGGCGGGCACCAGTAAGGAACAGCCAGCCAGAATGCCGGGGAACAGGCCAGCGGCAAACAGGGCACGCAAGTCCAGACCGGGCATCATCACTGAATACAGAATGAGCGCAATGGATGGGGGGATCAGGATGGCAGTGGAGGAAGCTGCGGCAATCAACGTTGCAGAAAACGGACGCGGATAGCCGGCCTTGGTCATGCTGGGCAACATCACCATGGCTACCGCTGCGGCATCAGCCGGGCCGGAGCCGCTCATACCACCCATAATGATACAGACCAGTACCGCGACCACGGCCAGACCAGCATGACGACGACCAATCAGTGCCTGGGCAAAGTTGACCAGGCTGGCTGCCACACCGGCCCGTTCGAAAATAATGCCAGTGAGGATAAACAAAGGAATGGCAATCAGCGGGTATTTGGCAACACTGTTGTATGTGTTGGTGCCAAGAGTAGCCAGCATGTCGGGCGACAGACCGACGATAATGCCCGCCGCACCGCCCAGACCCAGAGCAAAAGCGACCGGCATGCCGATTAGCAGGCACAGGCCGAATATCAGCAGCATCCAGAAATCAGGACTCATGAGTGCCCCCTTCATTAGTCTGGCGTATGCGCTGCCACCAATTTTGCGTGGTGCGCAGCATAATGGCCAATGACAGAATCGGTAGCCAGATCAGATATAGCCAGGTCGGGTAGCCAAGACCGGGGGAGAGGGAGTCCCAGCTGTATTCTTCGTAGGTCAGTTCTGCGCTGTACCAGATCACCAGCGTCAGTACCAGCATGGTTCCGAGCCATTGCAGGGAGTACAGCATACGGCGGCCATTCAGGCCGAGTTTTTCTTCCAGCAGGGTGATGCGGATATGTTCATTATTGCGGGCCGCTACAGCGGCACCGGCAAAGGCCAGAATCACCATCAGGAAAACTGAAAATTCCTCGGTAAAGGCAAAGGACATATTGGTCGTATAACGTACCAGTACATTGGCTAGACTGATCAGGGTAATGCCGGTCAGGGCGAGGATGCCGAGCCAGGATTCGGGCAAAAATTTTACTTTGGGTTTGGGCATGAGAATAGAAGAAGCATAGCGAAAAGAATACAGCGTACCGGAGATTGCTTGCCGGTACGCTGCGGACTGCACAAACGGTTGGTTAGCGCTCGTTAATGGCTTGCTGGGCGGTATCGACCAGCTCTTTGCCAATGCGCGGGATCCACTTGTCGTAAACGCTTTGGGTAGCGTCGACGAACGCTTTATGCTGCTCTGGCGTGAGTTCGGTGACTTCAACGCCGCGCTCGCGGATGCGGTCAAGAGTCTCTTCAAGCTCGCTACGGGATTTTTCGATTTCCCACTGGCCGGCATCAATCGCGGCTTGTTGCAGTAGTTGCTGGTCTTCTGCAGGCAGGGTTTTCCATACACGCTGGCTGACACCAAAAATCAGCGGGTCATTCATGTAGTGCCACAGGGTCAGATATTTTTGGCTGGCACGGTCGGCACGGGCCACATCATAGACGGCAAGCGGGTTTTCCTGGCCATCAACGGCACCGGTGGTCAGGGCAGGCAGGGCATCAGTCCAGCTCATTTGTGTCGGATTGGCACCCAGAGTATTGAAAGTATCCAGAAACAGTGGCGAGCCAACTACGCGAACTTTCAGACCTTTCAGGTCATCGGGCGAGCTGATGGCGCCGCGCGAGTTGGAAATTTCGCGAAAGCCGTTTTCACCCCAGGCCAGCGGCATCACACCGCGTTTCTCGATGGCGGCAAACACCATTTCACCTGCTTTGCCTTGGGTAATGGCATCTACGGCAGCGTTGTCAGGCATCAGGAATGGCAGGGAGAACAGGTTGACCTCTGGAACTTGCGGTGACCAGTTGATGGTCGAGCCGACAGCCATATCAATCAGGCCACTGCGCATGGCGGAAAATTCACGGGTCTGGTCACCGGAGACCAGTTGGGCGTTGGGGTAAATTTTCAGCTTGATGCGGCCTTCGCTCCGCTCTTCAACCAGCTCGGCCCATTTGGTGGCAGCCTGACCCCAGGGAAAAGCTTCCGACAACACGGTGGAAACTGAAAACTCACGGGTTTGCTGGGCAAAGGCAACGCTGGCGGTCAGGGCGAGGCCGGCGGCTCCTGCGCTAATCCAGTTTTTTATTTTCATCGGGTATATACCTGTCAATTAATAAGCGTGGTCATGATAGAGCAACAGGGGCATTGAAGTAAGGGCCTTGCGCCATAAGTCTGGCATGGCTGGCAAGTTATGCCGGCTTGTTCGTTTTTGCAGGACAAAACAGAAGCAAGCCGGTGCGACAGGTGGTTTTTTGTGCGGGCTTGCAGCTCAGTCCAAATTGATATTGACGTATTTAAGTTCCAGATATTCATCAATGCCATAGCGGGAACCTTCGCGGCCGAGGCCAGACGACTTGATACCGCCAAACGGAGCCACTTCATTGGAGATCAGCCCGGTATTGATACCAATCATGCCGTACTCCAGAGCTTCGGACAGGTGGAAAATCCGCTTCAGGTTCTGTGTGTACACATAGGCAGCCAGACCGTACTCGGTGGCATTGGCCAACTGAATGACCTGTTCTTCATTATCAAAACGGAACAGTGGCGCTACCGGACCGAAGGTTTCTTCCTGTGCAATCAAGGCATCATGCGGTACATCCAGCAAAATGGTCGGCTCAAAAAAAGTACCGCCCAGCGCATGGCGCTGACCACCGAGCAAGGTTTTTGCACCACGTTGCACCGCATCGTTAATATGGGCTGTCACTTTATCAACGGCTGCTTCGCTGATCAGCGGGCCCAGTGTGGTTGCGCCGTCCAGACCGTTGCCCACTTGCAGTTTGCTGACGGCTTGTTGCAGTTTTTCTGCAAATTGGTCATAGATCGTACTGTGAATATAAAAACGGTTGGTACACACGCAGGTTTGGCCATTGTTGCGATATTTGGCGGCCAGTGCACCGGCTACGGCCTGCTCAAGGTCGGCATCATCAAAAACAATAAAGGGTGCATTGCCGCCCAGCTCCAGTGAAACTTTCTTGATGTCATGGGCGCACTGTTGCAGCAACAAACGACCGGTTTGGGTTGAGCCGGTGAAACTGAGTTTGCGCACCAGAGAGTTGCTGGTCAGCTCACTGCCAATTGCCGATGCATCGCCAGTCACTACATTGAACACACCAGCAGGAATACCGGCCTGATGGGCCAGCTCAGCCAGAGCAAGGGCCGAGAAGGGTGTTTGCGGAGCAGGCTTGAGTACGACTGTACAGCCAGCCGCCAGAGCGGGTGCCGTTTTGCGGGTGATCATCGAAGAAGGAAAGTTCCATGGCGTAATCGCGGCAACCACTCCGACCGGCTGCTTCATGACCAGCAAGCGCTGGCTGGCTACCGGTGCGGGAATCAGGTCGCCGTAAACGCGCTTGCCTTCTTCGGCAAACCATTCGACAAAGGAGGCACCGTAAGCAATTTCACCACGGGACTCGGCCAGCGGCTTGCCTTGCTCCAAAGTCATGATACGGGCCAGCTCGTCCTGGTGTTGCATGATCAGCTGGTGCCAGTTGTGCAGCAAAGCCGAGCGTTCTTTTGCTGTCAACGCACGCCAGGCAGGCAATGCCTGATGGGCCGCTGCAATGGCCGTGCGGGTTTCTGCGGCACTCATCACGGGGACACTACCGAGTTTCTCACCGGTGGCCGGGTTGAGAATGACTTGCTGCCCGCTGTCCAGCGCATCACACCACTGACCGTTGATATAGGCTTGTTGTTTGAATAATGGGGACTGATTCATGGTTTCCTCCGCAGGCTTGGTTACTCAAGAATACCTGAGGAAGAAGTGGGCGGGGGAGTGGCTTGTTGAAACTGGGGGGGCAGCGAGGGGTACAGGTTCCGCAGGGTCGCTGCAAGTACGTCCCTGTAAGCTTGATGTCGCCACCCTTGGCGACATAGCCCTGCTACACCTGTACCCCTCGCTACATGAAGGTTGTGCTGATTGCTCGTTATATCAAAGCAGGAGCAGTTAACGAATGTAAGTCAATAAGCGGCCCTTAAAGGGAGCCTGTTCATCTTTGGCGAAGGCAACAGGTGTTTCTGTCAGAGTAAACCCCAGATCGGCCATTTTGCGACTGAAACGATTTTTGTAGCCGCGTCCGGGGCAGCTGAACAGTACTTTGGCGCTGGGTTTGGCCAGATACTGGATGGCATGTGCCAGCAACTTCGGATGGCTGGGATCATAGAGTACATCACTGGCGATAATCAGGTCATAGGCCTGTTCCGGGCCTTGTGGGCTGTTCCAGTCCAGTTGCATGAACGGAATGTCAGGTAAATTGTTGAGCTGGGTGTTATGGCCAAGAAACTCGCTGCTGACCGGGTGGTAGTCGCTGGCGGTGATATCAGCACCACGATATTGTAAAGCCATGCTGGGCAGGCCCAGGCCGCAGCCCAGCTCCAGAATGCGTTTGTTGCCCAGCTCAATGCTTTTCATGGCACCAGCCAATACTGTGCTGGCTGGCCATAGTTGACCAAACAGGCTCCAGCTGGCCGAACAGATACCGGCCTGACTGGCAGCACCGTCATTATCTGAAAACTGAGCCTTGTCTTTAAGAATGCGTAATTTTCCTTTGAAGTTGCCAACTTTAAAGGCAAGTTTGCGGGTTTTATAACCAGGCATACCAATCTCCCTGTATGTCATGCGGACCAATCCCGGTCCGGCGGGCATAGGCAAAAGACCTATGAATGTCTGAACACCAAGATTCGATGCAGACTGGAGTGTAGCACGCCACAGAAAACGCAGCGTTTATGTGATGTATGAGGGGTTATCACAGAGCATATATGTATGGTTGCTAATGGTTTTCTTGACTAAAGACATGATTTAATTTGTCATACAAAAAGATACTCTATGGCGTTATGCAGGCAGTATCACGGCTGTCTGTATCAAAACGCCCTGCAGCGCTATAAAGACAACAAGGAGATGCGCATGTCGGTAAGCTTTAATTTGCATACCATACCGTTCAGCCTGTTGAATGAAACGGAACAGGAAAAACTTCTGGCTACGGCTGAGTATCTGGATTTTGCGCCGGGCGAGGTGCTGATTGAGGCCGGCGGTCCGCCACGCGGCGTATTTGTGATTCATAGTGGCAAAGTGGCCGAGTCGGATCACCGCATGGCCAGTGATGGCGATGGCGGGCTGGTGCCGGCGACCAGTGTGTTCATGTATTACGAAGTAGACGAATACTTTGGTGGCTGGTCGATTTTTAATGGCAAGGCCATTCACCGTTTTTATGCTGTCGAGGCAACCGGTGCCTTTTTGATTCCGACGGCAACATTGTTTGAACTGATCGACAGCAATCCGCAGTTTGCCGAGTATTTTCAGCAAAACCTGGGAGCCAAACGTGAAATTGTGGCCCAGCATACGCCCAGCCAGGATATGGCAGAGTTTATGCTGGCGAGGATTATCGACAGCACCTTGCGCCAGCCACTGATTGTACTGGAAGGCGTCACCATTGAGGCCGCCACCCGGCTGATGCGCGAGGAAAAGGCTGACTGCCTGCTGGCGCGCAAGGGTAACCGTTACGGCATGGTGACTGGTACCGACCTGCTGGATGCTGTAATTCTGAACAAGCTGCCGTTGGACACTCCGGTAGCCGATATTGCCAGTTATCGCCTGATTAGCATCGGTCCCAATGATTACTTGTTCAATGCGCTGATCATCATGACGCAGCAGCATATCGAGCGGGTGGTTGTACGCGACGATCAGGGCGAGTTATGCGGCATTATTGAGCTGACTGATGTGTTGAGTTATTTCTCCAGCCACTCGCATGTGATTGGCCTGAGGGTGGAGCGGGCGCAAACCATCGAAGAGCTGCGTGAAGCCTCGTTTGGCCTGTTTGACCTGATCAAGGCATTGCTGTCGTCGGGAGTAAAAATCCGTTTCACCATGGAGTTGCTGGCAGCGGTCAACAGTCGCATCTTGTCAAAGCTGTTTGATCTGATCGTACCCAAGGAAGTGCATCCACACGTCTGCCTGATTGTCATGGGCTCGGAAGGGCGTGGTGAGCAGGTCATGAAAACCGATCAGGACAACGGCCTGATTTATCGTGATGGCCTGGACTGGCCCGAAATGCACCAAGTCATGGAAACTTTCAGTGAAACCCTGATTTCATTCGGTTTTCCACCCTGTCCCGGCAATATCATGGTGTCCAATCCGGAATGGGTTAACTCGGTCCGTGAGTGGACCGGCAAGTTGCGGCGCTGGAGTCGCAGCAGTGACATGAGCAACATGATGAATCTGGCGATTGCTGCCGACAGCAAGCCGGTTGCCGGTAACACAGCCTTGTTTAAGGTGTCGCGCAATGCGTTTATGCGGGAGATTCTCAGTGATCAGGTGTTTTTCTCGTTCTTTGCCCGGGCAGCGCTGGACTTTGAAACACCGCTGACTTTTTTTGGGCAGCTGAAAACCAATCAGGGACTGGACATCAAAAAAGCCGGAGTTTTCCCGATAGTGCATGGCATACGCACCATGGCATTGCAAAACCGGATTCTTGAAACCAATACCTTTCAGCGACTGGAACTGCTTACCGAACGTAAAGTTCTTGAGCGTGAAACAGCAGTCAATCTGGCGGAGGCATTAAGCTTTTTCATTCAGCTCAGGTTGCAGCAGCAAATTCAGCGAGTGACCGATAGTGGTGAGCTGCACGATGAAACGCCGAACGAAATTGACTTCAAACGCCTGAACAAGTTTGAGCGAGAATTTCTGCGTGACTCGCTGGCTGTGGTCAAGGATTTCAAGAAGTCGCTGACGCACCGCTACCACATTACGATTTAATCCGGCTGCTGCCGAAAGGGCTTCGGCTCTTTCGGGGCTAGCGCCAAACAGCAGGCAATAAAAAACCCCGGTCGAAACCGGGGTTTTTGCTCACTCAGGAACCGTCTGCAACTTAAACGTTGTCGAACTGGTTCATGGTGTTGTCTTCACCGCTGGCTTTCAGGGCAGCGTCACCGGAGAAGTACTCTTTGTGAGTATCACCGATGTCGGAACCAGCCATGTTCTGGTGACGTACGCAAGCGATACCTTCGCGGATCTCTTTGCGCTGTACGCCAGCAACGTAAGCCAGCATGCCTTCTTCGCCGAAGTAGCCTTTTGCCAGGTTGTCGGTGGACAGGGCGGCAGTGTGGTAGGTCGGCAGGGTGATCAGGTGGTGGAAGATGCCGGCTTCACGGGAAGCATCCTTCTGGAAGCTCTGGATCAG
>CAZBXG010000008.1:4141-13323 GCA_964495925.1 uncultured Thiopseudomonas sp. | reverse complement strand
CCGTCCAGGAAGCTGTTGTACTGGTCGCCCAGGTCACCTGGCTCGTTGGTTACAGCGATTTGCTTGGTCAGGCCGGCACCCAGGGAGTCGGTACGGGCAACGATGATACCGTTGTCAACACCCAGCTCCAGGAACGCGTAACGCAGAGCGTTGATCTTGGCGAGGAAGTCGGCGTGAGGAACGGTTACTTTACCGTCTTGGTGACCACACTGCTTCTCGTCGGAAACCTGGTTTTCGATCTGCAGGGCACAGGCACCGGCTTCGATCATTTGCTTGGCCATCAGGTAGGTGGCTTCTTCGTTACCGAAACCGGCGTCGATGTCAGCAATGATGGGCACAACGTGGGTTTCGAAGTTTTCGATTTGATCCAGAATCTTGGCTTCTTCGGCTTTGTTGCCGGCCTTGCGGGCTTTGTCCAGAGCGGTGAACAGCAGGTCCAGCTCACGGGTATCAGCCTGGCGCAGGAAGGTGTACAGCTCTTCGATCAGTGCGGCAACGGAGTTTTTCTCGTGCATGGACTGGTCAGGCAGCGGACCGAACTCGGAGCGCAGGGCAGCAACCATCCAGCCGGACAGGTACAGGTAGCGCTTGTTGGTGGTCTGCAGGTGCTTTTTGATGGCGATCAGCTTCTGCTGACCGATGAAACCGTGCCAGCAACCCAGGGACTGGGTGTACTTGGAGGTGTCGGCGTCGTACTCGGCCATGTCTTTGCGCATGATGTCTGCGGTGTACTTGGCGATGTCCAAACCGGTTTTGAAGCGGTTCTGGAAGCGCATGCGAGCAGCAAACTCAGGGTTGATTGCGCTCCAGCTGCTGCCGGCTTTGTTTACTACGGCAGCAATGGCCTTGATTTCGTTCTGATATGACATGGTCAATCCTTCATTGAATACGGTGAGTAGAGCCGGGCCCATACAACCTGATATCACCGGATGTAAATGGGCCTGCTCGCGCAGCTGACAGTGGGATTGAGACTGGTGGTTGTTGCGTAGGGGAGGGCGGCAGTCTGTTTGGACAACCGGTCGGTGGCACTGTAATGCCGGACGTATGCGTGCGCTTCCCCGTCCCTCAGGACAACAACGTTCCAGTCGCAACCTCGCGCAAACCATCTTGTGGATGCCTGCAGCACGGATTTCTCAGGACGTTCGCCTTGAAAACCCGGAGGTTTGAAACCTCTGATTAGCGGGAGCGGGACGTATAATGCGCTTTCATAAAGCGTTCGTCAAATTTTTTGTAGTGTTTTTTTTCTTCCACTACAAAATGGGCGGGAGTATCTTGTCTGCTAATCATCCAGCAGCTGCACTTTGATTTGCAAGCTGTTGTTTTCTGTGGAATATGTTTTGCTATTGCTAATGATTCCAGAACTGCTGTGCTGACCGCTTTGACTGATTCCGCCAATCTGGATCCATTGGTTCAGGTAGCCGCTGACACGGGTATTAACACTTTTTTGTTCGATCATGCGCGGGTTGTCGCGAGAAAAACGGTCGTTTTGTGTGGACAATTCCAGCGTGACCCGGTCGCCCTGAATGGTCGGAATGACATAAAAGCCCTGATTGAGCTGACGCTGGATGGTCTGTACGGTTGGGCGGCCACGATGGTCGTAGCTCCATTGCTGTTGCGGCACTTGCTGGCCGGTCTGGATAAAGGCGGCGCTGCCTTCCAGGGTTTGCACGCTGCGTGTGCCGCTGTCACTGTTGGTAGTGTTGTAACGCCGGATTTCAACCTGGTTGCCGCGTGCCCCGCGCTCGCCCACGATCACTTCGCCATCACGGCCACCGATGCGGCCCTGCACGTTATAGCCTTGTTCGCTGCTGATGCCGCTGTTGCTGTCGTCGACACTGATCAGCAGGCGGCGCAGGGGCGTATCAAGGGTGGCAATCAGCTGTTCCAGCTCATCCAGGCGGCTGCCGTCGGCTTGCAGAATCAGTTGTTGACCATTGCCGGCAACCCGCTCCCAGGGATTGAGCAGTGGTTGCAGCAACTGGATCATTTCGCTGTCCATGCGATGCTGCAACTGGATGACACGCATCTCGGCCTGTGCCAGCGGGCTGCACAGCAGGAGCAGTAACAGACAATGGCGGAGCAGAGTGTTCATGGTGTCATCCTATGCGGGAGCGAAGTTTGACCGCCGTGGCGTTATTCGCTGGTTCTGAGCATGTCGATATGCGGGATGCCCGCTTCGATAAATTCGTCACTGATTGCCTTGAAGCCCAGCCGCTCATAAAAATGGGTGGCATGTGTTTGTGCGGTCAGGGTTTGTTCTTTCAGGCCGCGACGTTCGGCTTCGGCAATGGCCGCCTGCATCAGGGCCTCGCCGACCTTGAGGCCACGCCACTCTTTGAGTACCGAAACCCGGCCAATGCAGCCGTCCGGAAGCAGACGGGCGGTACCCATGGCAAAATCGTCTTCTTCGGCCAGAAAATGGATGGCATGTGCATCCTGGCTGTCCCACTCCTGTTCTGGAGTGACACCTTGCTCGTCAATAAAGACCCGTTCGCGGATGCGACGCAAGTCAGAGTTGTCTTTTTGCCAGTCGGCAATGCGTACTTCTATGTTACTCATCCATACACTCCAGACTGCCTTGTTTGATCAGTTCACACAGGAGGGTGACGGCTTCGTCACGGCCCAGCCAAGGCTGTAGATTATCCATAGTCAGAATGTCCTGGCTACAAAGGAAGCGGATAAATCCGACTAAATGTTCAGGGAAAGGGCGACTGCTGCCGCATGCAAACAACAAGACCGCAGGCTCGTCATCCAGTTCAATCTGGCTCCAGGCCAGCCGTGCGGATGAGTTGCGGACAAGTATGCCACCCTGTTGCAAAAAGTCGTTCAGGGTCGCGATATCCAGTTCGTAGCCCTGTAGAAACTCAGGGTATCTGGGCTCGGTCATGTGTTGGCCAAACCAGCTCAGTAGCATGTTGTCGTCGTTCAGGTGCTCGTTGACCAGTTGGCGCAAGCGCTGGATGTCTTCCGGACGAATTTCGTTGCTGTCCTTGACCGGTGACAGGTCCGGGTCGCTGTAGCGATCCTCGTCACTTAAAAAACGGGCAACGAAATCGGTGTAGTGGGTGACTATTTCGGCACTGGATGGGGCACGAAAGCCGATTGACCAGGTCATGCAGTTGTCCAGTGCGGTACCCCAGTGAGCCAGCCGTGGCGGCAGGTACAGCATGTCGCCGGGTTCCAGTACCCAGGTCTCGCTAGTGTCAAACTGGTCGAGAATACGCAGGTCAGGGTGTTCCAGCAGGGGGCTGCAGCTGTCGCACATCTGGCCGATTTTCCATTCACGGCGGCCTTCGGCTTGCAGCAGGAATACATCATAGTTGTCAAAGTGCGGGCCGACACCGCCGCCGGGAGTGGCGTAACTGATCATCAGATCGTCGATGCGCCAGCGTGGTAAAAACTCGAACTCTTTCAGGTAGTCGGCCACTTCGGGGACGAACTGATCGACAGCTTGTACCAGTAATGTCCAGTTGCTTTCTGGCAGCCCGGCGTAGGTTTGCTCGCTGAACGGACCGTGCTGCAGCTCCCAGGGTTTGTCGCCGTGCTCAAGGATAATGCGGGATTCGACTTCGCTTTCCAGTGACAGACCGGCCAGCTCGTCACCTTCAATCGGACTGACAAAACCGGGGATTGCCTGGCGGATCAGCAGAGGTTTTTTCTGCCAGTAATCGCGCAGAAACTCTTCTGCGCTGATGTTACCGAGGATATTTATTTGCATGATGCTGTTCTGTTGAGTGATGTGTTGGAGGCCGCAAAGGACAGGAATTGTACCCTGTGTGGGTCGGAAGCATGTGAAACAAAGCCTGTGTGGCCAGGGCAGTCAGATGGCGACTCGAAGCTAACAAGGTACTTGCGGCGTCTTTGTGGAATTTGCATCAGATCCGTATGCCTGGCAGATGTGAGTGCACTGTTGTCTTGCGACAGCAGCCCGACAACGTCGGGCCATCATCTCCACCCAGCATGCGGTGTATCAGGGCTGGGGTAAAAGCTGTGCAAAGCATCAGCGCTTGTGTCGAAGCTTGCTTCGGCGCAGGTGCGTAGCTGCAGCGCAGATTTCACCTCAGACCAAGCTACCGCAAGGCAAAAAAACTTATACCCGCTTGGCCTGCTCGATGGCATTGCCAAGATAGTTGGCAGGTGTCAGCTGGCGTAGTTCGTCTTTGACATTTTCCGGCATGTCCAGGGTGTCGATGAACTCTTTCAGCGCTTCGGCGCTGATGCCTTTGCCACGTGTCAGGTCTTTCAGTTTTTCATAGGGATTTTCAATACCGTAGCGACGCATCACGGTTTGTACCGGTTCGGCCAGTACTTCCCAGCAGTTATCCAGATCGTTGGCTAGCGGAGCAGCGTTGACCTCCAGCTTGCCGATACCTTTCAGAGTGGATTCGTAGGCGATGACACTGTGGGCAAAACCGACACCGAGGTTACGCAATACGGTGGAGTCGCTCAGGTCGCGCTGCCAGCGGGATACGGGCAGTTTGCTGGCCAGATGATGGAAGATGGCGTTGGCGATGCCGAGGTTGCCTTCGGAGTTTTCAAAGTCAATCGGATTGACCTTGTGCGGCATGGTGGAAGAACCGATCTCGCCAGCTACGGTTTTTTGCTTGAAGTAGCCCAGTGAAATATAGCCCCAGACATCACGGTCAAAATCGAGCAGGATGGTGTTGAAGCGAGCAATGGCATCAAACAGCTCGGCGATGTAGTCGTGCGGTTCGATCTGGGTGGTGTAGGGATTGAAGGTCAGGCCGAGGTCGCTTTCGATAAAATCACGGGCATTGGCTTCCCAGTCGATGTCAGGGTAAGCAGACAGGTGCGCGTTGTAGTTGCCCACGGCACCGTTGATTTTTCCCAGCAGCTCGACGTTTTCTACCTGTTTGATCTGACGCTCCAGACGGTAAACCACGTTAGCCATTTCTTTGCCCAAAGTGGTTGGGGTGGCGGGTTGGCCGTGGGTGCGGGAGAGCATCGGTATTTCTGCCAGCTCGTGGGCCAGCTTGCGAATGCCTTCGGCTACCGAACGCATCAGCGGCAGCAGTACCTGATCACGGCCTTCGCGCAGCATCAGACCGTGGGACAGGTTGTTGATGTCGTCGGAGGTGCAGGCGAAGTGGATGAACTCGCTGACTTTGGCCAGTTCGGGCAATTTTTGTGCTTGTTCTTTCAGTAGGTATTCCACGGCTTTAACGTCGTGGTTGGTGGTGCGCTCGAACTCTTTGACCCGTTCGGCATGTTCCAGCTGGAAGTTTTCGGCCAGCTGGTTGAGCAGCTGGTTGGCCTCGGCAGAAAAAGGAGGCACTTCGCTGATCTGGCTGTGGGCAGCCAGACGCTGCAGCCAGCGCACTTCAACATGGACGCGGTTACGGGTCAGGCCGTATTCGCTAAAAATATTGCGTAGTGCAATGGTGCGGCTGCCGTAGCGACCATCGATGGGGGACACAGCTGTAAGCGCGGATAATTGCATGAAAGCTTCTCTTTTATAACGTAAAAACAATAAATATATGTTGGGTGCTGGCCGAAACACGACAAGAGCGACTGCAGTTACAGTCCGGTGCTGCCGAGCCGCACTCAGGTGGCGGACAAACAGCGCTCGTGCCTAAAGCCGCTCCTGCAGGAGCGGCAGCAAAGCTGGAAACAGAGTCAGAACGCCAAAAATAAATGGGGTCGATTGTACAGCAAACTCAGCTTTTCGTGGCGGGGCGTTTTTTGCGGCCGGGCTGTGCTCTTGGCGGCAGGCCGGTGTGCTGGGTCAGAATTTTGCCTTTGCCCGGCTGATTGCTGCTGGAGTTTTTGCGTCTGGGACTTTGATAGTCGCTGCCGCTGGGTTGACGCAGCGGGATTAGCTGGTGCGGGGCATCACCAATCAGGTCCTTGCGGCCCATGCGTTCCAGGGCTTCGCGTAGCAGTGGCCAGGACTTGGGATCATGATAGCGCAAGAAAGCCTTGTGCAGACGGCGTTGTTCCGGGCTTTTTATGGTATCTACGCCTTCGCTTTTATAGGTGATGCGGCGCAGCGGGTTTTTGCCCGAATGGTACATCGCGGTCGCAGTGGCCATTGGAGACGGGTAGAACGCCTGCACCTGGTCGGCGCGGAAACCGTTTTTCTTCAGCCATAACGCCAGGTTGAGCATGTCTTCATCGCTGGTGCCGGGGTGGGCAGCAATAAAGTACGGAATCAGGTATTGCTCTTTGCCGGCTTCTTTGCTGAAGCGCTCGAACATCTGCTTGAAACGGTCATAGTTGCCGATGCCAGGTTTCATCATGTGGTTGAGCGGGCCTTCCTCGGTGTGTTCCGGGGCGATTTTCAGGTAGCCGCCGACATGATGAGTGACCAGCTCGCGTACATATTCAGGCGACTCGACGGCCAGATCGTAGCGCACGCCGGAGGCAATCAGCACTTTCTTCACGCCGGGTACATCACGCACTTTACGGTACAGCTCGATCAGTGAGCTGTGGTCGGTATTCAGGTTTTGGCAGATGCCGGGAAACACGCAGGAGGGTTTACGGCAGGCCTCTTCGATTTCCTTGCTCTTGCAGGCCATACGGTACATGTTGGCAGTGGGGCCGCCCAGGTCCGATACCACGCCGGTAAAACCAGGCACTTTGTCGCGCATGGCTTCGATTTCTTGCAGGATGGATTCGTGCGAACGGTTCTGGATGATGCGGCCTTCGTGCTCGGTGATTGAACAGAAGGTACAGCCGCCAAAGCAGCCGCGCATGATGTTCACCGAGAAACGGATCATGTCGTAGGCGGGGATTTTTGCATCGCCATAGCTGGGGTGTGGCACCCGCGCATAGGGCAGGGCAAACACATAGTCCATTTCTTCGGTGCTGAGCGGGTCGGGCGGCGGATTCAGCCAGACATCCTGGGTGCCATGCTTTTGCACCAGTGCACGGGCGTTGCCGGGGTTGGTTTCCAGATGCAGGATGCGGTTGGCATGCGCGTAGAGCACGGCGTCATTGCGTACTTTTTCAAATGATGGCAGGCGGATTACGCTGCGTTCGCGAGTAATGGCCGGGCTATCGAGAATCTGGATGACCTGTACGCCGTCATCCGGCTGGTAGCGCTGTTGCTCGACCGCGCACTCGGCGACATCCTGAGTGTTGACGTAAGGATTGATTACCCGGTCAATTCTGCCCGGACGGTCAATGCGGGTGGAGTCGATTTCGTACCAGTCTTCCGGCGTGTCCTGGCGAATAAAGGATGATCCGCGCAAATCGGTAATCTGGCTGATGTCTTCACCCCAGGACAGGCGGTGTGCCAGTTCGACAATCGCCCGCTCGGCGTTGCCGTACAGCAGCATGTCGGCGGTACAGTCCATCATGATGGAGCGGCGCACGCTGTCCTGCCAGTAGTCGTAGTGGGCAATGCGGCGTAGTGAAGCCTCAATGCCGCCAAGAATTACTGGCACTGTGGGGTAGGCTTCCTTGCAGCGCTGACTGTAGGGAATGCTGGCACGATCCGGGCGTTTGCCGGCCATGCCGCCTGCGGTATAGGCATCATCCGAGCGCGGTTTGCGGTCGGCGGTGTAGCGGTTGATCATCGAGTCCATGTTGCCGGCCGCTACGCCGAAAAACAGGTTTGGCTGGCCTAGCCGCATAAAGTCGTCAGTGTTGCGCCAGTCTGGCTGGCTGATAATGCCGACGCGAAAGCCCTGAGCTTCCAGTACGCGACCAATTACTGCCATGCCGAAAGAGGGGTGGTCAACATAGGCATCGCCGGTAACCAGAATAATGTCACAGCTGTCCCAGCCCAGAGCATCCATTTCGGTGCGGGTGGTGGGCAGGAAATCCGCTGGGCCGAAACACTCGGCCCAGAAGCGGGGGAAATCATAAAGGGCTTTAATGGCGCGCATAAAACTTGATCTGAATTAAAAAAGAGAAATTGTACCATGCGAGCAAGGTGACGGTTGTACCTCAGGCTTTGTTGGTTACGCAGTACGCTAAAAACGGCAGGACGAAAAAAACGGCAGGACGAAAAAAAACAGCAGGGTGAAAAATGCTGATGCAAGCGTAAAAGTGTTTGCTGGCGTCAACCGTTGCAGACAGATCCTTGTGTACAGCTTACTCCCGTGCAGCTTTGTCGCTATACTCTGCGCTTTTCCAGTTGCGAGCGGAGCAGGGCGATGTCCGGTAATACTTTTGGCAAGATGTTTACAGTCACTACGGCAGGTGAAAGCCACGGCCCCGGCCTGATGGCCATTGTTGACGGTTGCCCACCCGGCTTGCCGCTGGATGCTGCTGATTTGCAGCAGGAACTGGACCGCCGCAAGCCCGGCACCAGCCGCCATACCACCCAACGGCAGGAAGCCGACGAAGTGGAAATTTTATCTGGCGTATTTGAAGGCGTGACCACTGGTTGCCCAATCGGATTGCTGATTCGCAATACTGACCAGCGCTCCAAAGATTATTCTGCAATTAAAGACCTGTTTCGCCCAGCCCATGCGGACTATGGTTATCACCACAAATACGGCTTGCGTGATTACCGTGGTGGCGGTCGCAGTTCGGCGCGGGAAACGGCAATGCGGGTTGCTGCTGGCGCAATTGCCAAGAAGTGGCTGACCACGCAAGGCATTGTGATTCGTGGCTATATGAGCCAGTTGGGGCCCATCGAGATTCCGTTTGAGTCATGGGATGAGGTCAATAACAACGCATTCTTTAGCCCCTGTGCAAATAAAGTGGCCGAGCTGGAAGCTTATATGGACCAGTTGCGTCGTGATCAGGATTCGGTCGGTGCGAAAATCACGGTTGTGGCCGAGGGCGTATTGCCGGGTTTGGGCGAGCCGATTTTTGACCGTCTGGATGCCGAACTGGCCCACGCGCTGATGAGCATCAATGCGGTGAAAGGTGTAGAGATTGGTGACGGTTTTGCCAGTGTGGCCCAGCGTGGTACCGAGCACCGCGATGAAATGACGCCGGAAGGATTCTTGAGCAACCATGCCGGTGGCATTCTGGGTGGTATTTCTTCTGGCCAGCCGATTGTGGCGCACATTGCACTCAAACCGACTTCCAGCATCACCGTACCAGGCCGTACCATTACCGTCGATGGCGAGCCGGTCGAGATGATTACCAAGGGTCGTCATGACCCCTGTGTGGGTATCCGTGCCACCCCGATTGCTGAAGGCATGGTGGCGCTGGTGCTGATGGATCATTTCCTGCGTCACCGAGCGCAAAATGCTGATGTA
>CAZBXG010000008.1:0-4041 GCA_964495925.1 uncultured Thiopseudomonas sp. | reverse complement strand
TTCGCCTTGCTGGGTGCGGTGGCGCCTTTTATGCCGCTGTATCTGGAGCACCTTGGTTTTAGCCCGGCCAGAATAGGCGAGTTACTTGCCCTGCCGATGCTGATGCGTTGCCTAGCTCCCAACCTGTGGGGCTGGCTGGGGGATAAAACCGGCCAGCGCCTGTTGATTGTGCGCTGGGGCGCATTGTTGACCCTGTTTGGTTTCGCCCTGATATTTTACCGCCAAGATTATGCGTGGCTGGTGCTGGTCATGTTGCTGCATGCGTTTTTTTGGCATGCAATTTTGCCCCAGTTTGAAGTGCTGACATTTGCTCACCTCCGGCAGCGGCCTGAACGCTACAGCCGCATCAGGGCTTGGGGCTCGGTTGGCTTTATTGTCACTGTAGTGCTGATGGGGCGGGTCTTTGATCTGCGTGGGCTGGGTGATTATCCATGGATGGTTTGTCTGATCATGCTGGGTATTTTGGCCAGCAGTTTACTGGTGCCGGCCCCCGATGCCGATCATGCAGGAACGACAGTCAGCGTAGCAGTCCAAAGTGTGAAAAGTATTGTCCGACGCAGGCCGGTGTGGGTGTTTTATCTGGGCGTGATGCTGATGCAGGTGTCACACGGTCCTTATTACAGCTTCTTGTCGATTTATCTGGGCGAGCTGGGTTATAGCCGTACAGTCACCGGCTGGCTTTGGTCGTTGGGCGTATTTGCCGAGATTGCCCTGTTTTTGCTGATGCCGCGTATTTTGTTGCGGTTCAGTGTGCGGCAGGTGTTGTTGGCCAGCTTGCTGCTGGCGGCCATCCGCTGGTTGCTACTGGGGCATCTGGCCGACCAGATTGTCTGGCTGCTGTTGATTCAGTTGCTGCATGCAGCTACCTTTGGCAGCTTCCATACGGGGGCCATGCAATTTGTACAACAGCAGTTTCCACGCAGTAGTCAGGGCATGGGGCAGGCTTTGTATGTGTCGTTTTCCGGTGTTGGGGCGGCGCTGGGCGCATTGTATGCAGGTTATTTATGGCAGCCGTTTGGACCAGTGATTACCTTTACGGTAGCCAGTGTGGCGGCTGCTTTGGCAGCAGTAATTTTGTATGGTGGCTTGCATAGCGAGCGTGAAGTCGTCCGCTCAGCCCCGGGCAAAAACTAAATTAAAAGAGAAAGTCATGAGCCATCTTTGTGTATTTCATAGCAGCAATACCAGACAGCCAATCAAGCTGCTCAACCATAGCGACGATATTGTCCGCGAGCTGGCTGAAATCGGCGTACGCTTTGAGCAACGCCAGGTGACTGTGCCGGTAACAGGCCAGAGCACCGGGCAGGAGATAGTTACAGCGTACCAAGCAGAAATTGACAGCTTGGAAGCAGCAGGTTTTCACGCAGTTGATGTGATCAACGTGGATGAGCAGCACCCACAAAAAGAACAGCTACGCAGCCGCTTTATTCATGAACACACTCATGCTGAAGATGAGGCATGCTTGTTTGTGGCCGGGCGCGGCCTGTTCAACTTCCATGTTGATGACCATGTTTATGCGGTGTTGTGCGAGAAGGGCGATCTGATCGTGATTCCTGCTGGTATCAAGCGCTGGTTTGATATGGGCGAGCATCCGTGCTTTGCCGCGATTCGCCTGTTTGGCAGCGAGGCAGGCAAGGAGCGGGTGCTGACCGGAGCGGATGTTGCCAGCCGTTATCCGGATTTTTCTGATTACTAGCTAAAGAGTGCCTGTTCAGGTGGCCACGCTAAGCCGCTGTTCGATTTCGGCGGCCAGAGGCTTGCGTAAGCCCAGCAAAAAGCCCAGCTCGGCGGCGACAAACAGCGGGCCGATGGCCAGGCCCATGATGTCATCCAGAAAGGCCGGTTTGCGGCCTTCAAAATAATGGCCGACAAACTGGATAATCCAGCCAAACACAAACAACAACACGCCCCAGATCAGCCAGCCGGCGGTGGACAGCTGTGCCACATGCGCGGCCAGCCATAACGTCGCGGCCAGCGAGATGCCCATCACTGCGCCAAAACGCAAATCCAGCAGCGCATAGTAGACAGTGGCGATAATGCCGACCAGCAAGGCAGGTGACAACCATAGCCCGCCGCTTTGCATGCCGGGACGTGACAGCAGAATTGCCACAGCCAGGACAATCAGCGGAATGCCGATAAAGTGGGTGATAATATTGCGCCGGTCACGATGATAGGCGGCATAGCCGGTCAGCTGTTCGGTGAGTGTTTTCATTGTTGTTGTCCTCGGGATGGGTGGTGCAACAATGTGCCATTTTTAATGTCGCGGCAATCAATATTCGGTCGTAGAAAACGGATTTTCCGGCGGCAAAATAATGCTTGACTGGTTTACTTGGTCTTTATTTTTTTTGTGTAATTGCGTACACTGCACACATTCTTGCGAGGAGCAGACATGAGCGTTATTACCATCACCGAAGCAGCACAGACTTACCTTGCCGATTTGTTGAGCAAACAAAACACCCCCGGCATCGGCGTGCGTATTTTTATTACCCAGCCGGGCACGCCTTACGCGGAAACTTGCCTAGCCTATTGTAAGCCAGATGATCAGAATCCAGAGGACGAGGTGATCGGCTTTGCCGAGTTTACTGCCTGGATTGATCGTCCCAGCATTCCCTTTTTGGTCGATGCAGTGGTTGATTATGCCAACGACCGTATGGGTGGTCAGCTGACGATCAAAGCCCCCAATGCCAAGTTGCCGATGGTCAACGATGACAGTCCACTGGAGGACAAGGTCAATTATTACATTCAGACCGAAATCAACCCCGGACTGGCCAGCCACGGCGGCCAGGTCAGCCTGGTAGATATTGATAACGGCATTGCCATTTTGCGCTTTGGCGGTGGCTGCCAGGGGTGTGGCCAGGCTGACTTGACGCTGAAAGAAGGTATCGAGCGTACGTTGTGCGAGCGCATACCGGAAATCAAAGGCGTCCGTGATGTTACGGATCATACTTTCCGTGATAACGCCTACTACCGTTAACGGTAGCTTTTCCTTTAAAAATAAGTGTTTACCTTGAGCGCAAACTGTGCAAGGATTTGCGGGTTCATATTTGATAACCCGTAAAAAAGGGGCATTTAATGACAAAGTCAGAACTTGTTGAGCGCATCGCCAGCCGTTATGACCAGTTACCGGTGCGTGACATCGAGTTGGCAGTAAAAACAATGCTGGAGCAGATGACTGATACGTTGGCCGAGGGTGGCCGGATTGAAGTCAGGGGCTTTGGCAGCTTTACTTTGAGTTACCGTGCACCACGCACCGGGCGCAATCCGAAAACTGGCGAGCCGGTTGAGCTGGAAGCCAAGTATGTTCCGCACTTCAAGCCTGGCAAGGAGCTGCGGGACCGGGTCAATGGCGAAGGTTGAGTGATTCCACCGGCACCGATATGGGGCCGACAAGGAGAATGTAATGCGTAAAGTCAGACGTGCTTTTATTGCGTTGATTTGTTTGCTACTGGCCGCTGCGGTCCTGTTGTTTACTCTGGAAAACAAGCAGCAGGTCGAGCTGAGTTTTCTGAGCTATACCAGCCCGGCATTGCCACTGGCCTTTACCATTTTGGCCGGTTTTGTAGCAGGTGCTTTTTTTGCCAGCCTGACTTTCTGGCTACCGCTGGGTTATTACAAGCGTAAAGCAGCCAAACAGGCGAAAAAGTTGGCGCAACTGCAAGAGCAGCTGGCCCAGGCCAAAGAAGAAACCAGTCAAAGCACCGAGGTAGTGGTCGCTGATACTGCGGCCTGATCGTTGTTGCCGTAGGTCTGTACCCTTTCTCTAAGTAACAGGTACACCGTATTTCCGATTCGGGTGGAGTACACTCGATAGCCTGATTCGTTGAAATTACTCATCATGTACCGCGACTGAAGTCGCTCCTGTGCGAAGGGGCTTGCCCCTGAGGGGGCGGCCAACCGCTGTCGGGGGCAAGCCCCCTCACACAAAAGCACGCGCCCGCGAAAAAGCTGGCGCAACTGCAAGAGCAGCTGGCTCAGGCCAAAGAAGAAACCAGTCAAAGCACCGAGGTGGTGGTCGCTGATACTGCGGCCTGATCGTTGTTG
>CAZBXG010000007.1:0-38603 GCA_964495925.1 uncultured Thiopseudomonas sp. | reverse complement strand
GTCGCTCAATTGGTGAAGTAACCGATATTGTCGAAAAAGAAATGTACACCTTTGCTGACCGTAACGGCGACTCGCTGACCTTGCGTCCCGAAGGCACCGCCAGCTGTGTACGGGCGGTCATGGAACATGGCCTGATCAATAATGGGCTGGTACAAAAGCTTTGGTACATTGGCCCGATGTTTCGCCATGAGCGTCCACAAAAAGGCCGCTATCGCCAGTTTCATCAGGTTGGCGTTGAAGTGTTCAACCTGCCCGGTCCTGACATTGACGCCGAGCTGATCGTGCTGACCTGGCGGCTATGGCACAAACTTGGCATTGCCGGTGATGTCACCCTGGAGCTCAACAGTCTGGGCACATCCGAGTCGCGAGCAGCTTATCGTGCCGCACTGGTTGAATACTTGCAGCAGCACTTTGAGCGTCTGGATGAAGACAGCCAGCGCCGTGTTGGCACCAACCCCTTGCGGGTGCTGGACTCGAAAGACGAGCAGACACAAGCCATTTTGACTGAAGCGCCAAAACTGGAAGACTATTTGGACGAAGAATCGACCACGCACTTTGCCGGTGTGTGTGCCCGTCTGGATGCTGCTGGTGTGCCCTATGTATTGAATAACCGTCTGGTGCGGGGGCTGGACTATTACAGCAAAACCGTATTCGAGTGGACCACTGACAAGCTCGGGGCGCAGGGCACGGTGTGTGGTGGCGGTCGCTATGACGGGCTGGTCGAAGTGATGGGCGGCAAGCCTACCGCTGGCGTTGGTTTTGCCATGGGTATTGAGCGCCTGATTCTGATGCTGGAAACACTGGGCAAGGTTCCGGCGGAGCTGCAGCAGCAGGTAGACGTGTATTTTTGTGCGTTTGGTGAGGCAGCTGAGCTGGCTGCCGTACAGTGGGCCGAGCGCATTCGTGATGCCGTGCCCGGCGTTCGCCTGCAAGTCAATGCAGGTGGTGGCAGCTTCAAGAGCCAATTCAAAAAGGCTGACCGTAGCACTGCTGCCTGGGCATTGATCCTGGGTGAGAATGAACTGGAAAACAACTGCATTGGCCTCAAGCCTTTGCGTACCGAAGATGAGCAGCAAACCATCGCTCTGGATGAGCTGACCGGCAAGCTGGCTGCCCTTTTGGCCAAAAAATAACGGGAGCCCCTGTGAGTAACTACACTGAAGAAGAGCAAATAGCACAGTTCAAGGACTGGTGGGGCCGTAACGGCAAGCCGCTGGTGGTTGGTGGTGTACTGGCAGTTGCCATGGTTTTTGGCTGGCAGTCCTGGCAGAAGCATCAGAGCAATCAGAGTGGGCAGTTGTCCGTAACCTATCAACAATTGTTGGAAGTAGCTTTTAGCCCAGCTGGTACCAATGCGGGTGAAATGGTCAAGTTGTTACAGTCGCTGGAGTCAATCAAGCCCGATCACGCTTACACCCAATATGCCCGCATGTTGGTAGCGCGTGTAGCCGTACTGGAAAGCCGTCTGGATGATGCTGCTGCATTGTTGCGTGAAGTGGTTGATAACCCGGCGAATGCCGTTCTTGGCGAGCTGGCCAGTCAACGGTTGGCCAGTGTTCTGGCGGCTGATGGTCAGGCTGATGCGGGTTTGGCCCTGCTCAATGGCAAAGGGCTGGCCGCCTATCAGTCGGGGCGTGACGAATTGCGCGGAGACCTGCTGGTACAGTTGGGTCGTTTGGACGAGGCAAGGCAGGCTTACGAGCAGGCGCGGGACAATCTGGATGAAGGCAGTGCCGCTGGCAGCCTGATGATGAAACTTGATGACCTCAGCACCAAGGAAACCTGATATGAAGCCAACCAATTTTCTGGTTCTAATTCTGGCTGGCTTGTTGATGGCTGGCTGTAGCAGCAAAGGCGATAAAAAAGCCGAGCAGCCGCTGGCGCTGACAAAAATCAGCGCAGAAGCCAAGCTGCACAAGGAGTGGAGTGTTTCTGTCGGTAGCGGGCAGGGCAAGCTATGGAATAGACTGACTCCTGCACTGGATGGCAGTCAGCTGTTTGCAGCAGATGCCAGTGGCGTAGTGGTGGCGGTTGATCGCTATACCGGCAAGAAAAACTGGCAGCGCAAGTTGAAAAAAGTTGAAGTGTCCGGCGCCATAGGGGCTGGAGCAGGCCAGGTGGTACTGGGTACTCTGGCAGGCGAGGTGATCGCCCTTGATGCAGCTACCGGCAATGATCTGTGGCGCACACATATTGGCAGCGAAGTGCTGGCCGCACCGGCAGTGAATGATCGTGTTGTCGTGGTGCAAACCCAGGATGACCGCCTGATTGCCCTGGATGCTTTCACCGGCTCACAGCGCTGGATATACGAAAGCACTCCGGCTCTGTTGACTCTGCGTGGCACCAGTGCACCGTTGTTGACCGAGTATCTGGTGTATGCCGGCCTGTCTACAGGTAAAGTGGTTGCGATAGAACTGGAGCATGGTCTGCCCGTGTGGGAGCAGCGTATTGCAGTGCCCAGTGGCCGTACCGAACTGGAACGCATGGTGGATGTTGATGGCAGCCTGGTGCTGCAAGACGGCGTGCTGTATGTTGCAGCCTTTAACGGTCATGTGGCCGGACTGGACGAGCAGACTGGTCGTGTACTTTGGCAGCGTGAAGGCTCCAGCACTGGCGCGGTGGCGCAGGGTTACGGTAGCGCCTATGTCAGTCTGGCCGGTGGTGTGATTGAAGCCATTGATCAGCGTTCCAGTACGGTATTGTGGCGCAACGAAGGTCTGTTGCGCCGTGAGCCAACGGGCCTGGGTGTGTTGTCGAGCTATGTGGCGACAGGTGACCTGGAAGGCTATGTGCACTTGCTTAGTCAGGTAGACGGCCGCTTTATTGCCCGTACCCGTATCGACAGCAAAGGCATCCGGGTGCGTCCGTTGGTCGAAGGTGGCTGGATGTATGTATATGGCAACAGTGGCAAGCTGGTGGCCCTGACCATTCAGTAATAACCGGGCGCATCACCCAAGTTGGCCGCTTTCGTTTACCGATGGCGGCCTTTGTGTTTTTATCAGATATTTGTTTGTTGGTCCGCTGACAGCTGTTTGTCGGCCCAACCGTTTTGGAGGAGCCCATGGTTCCCGTAATAGCTTTGGTGGGTCGGCCCAATGTGGGCAAATCGACCCTGTTTAACCGTCTGACCCGTAGTCGTGATGCAATCGTCGGTGATATTCCCGGTCTGACCCGTGACCGCCAGTATGGCAATGCCAAGTGGCAGGGACGTGACTACATCCTGATTGATACCGGCGGTATCTCGGGTGACGAGGAAGGTATTGATGCCAAAATGGCCGAGCAGTCCCTGCTGGCAATTGAAGAAGCAGACATTGTCTTCTTTTTGGTGGATGCCCGTGACGGCCTGTGTCCGGCTGACCAGCACATTGCCGAGCACTTGCGTCGTCGTGATAAGCGTACTTTGCTGCTGGTCAACAAGGTTGACAGCCTGGATGTAGAAATTGCCCGTGCCGAGTTCAGTCCGTTGGCCGTAGCGGAAACACTGGGTATTGCAGCAGCGCACGGACGTGGTATCCAGCACCTGATGGAGTCAGCGCTGGGTGATGTTGAGCCTGCCGCCGAAGAGCAGTTTGCAGTCGAACTGATCGAAGGTGAAGATCCGGTCAGAATTCCCGGACCAAGTGCAAAAGACGGGATCAAGATTGCTGTGATTGGCCGCCCCAATGTTGGCAAGTCAACACTGGTCAACCGCATACTGGGCGAAGAGCGCGTGGTGGTATATGACCAGCCGGGTACTACCCGTGACAGCATCTATATTCCGTTTGAACGTGAAGAGAAGAAATATACTCTGATTGATACAGCGGGAGTGCGTCGTCGCGGTCGCATCAGTGAAGATGTAGAAAAATTTTCCGTAGTGAAAACCTTGCAAGCGATCAAAGATGCCAACGTGGTGGTGTTTGTTGTTGATGCGCGCGAAGGGATTGTTGAGCACGACCTCAGCCTGCTGGGTTTTGTGCTGGAGTCCGGTCGTGCACTGGTGATGGCAGTCAACAAATGGGACGGCATGCAGCCGTCCGAGCGTGATTACGTCAAAACCGAGCTTGAGCGCCGGCTGTATTTTGTCAACTTTGCCGACATTCACTTTATTTCTGCCTTGCATGGCACTGGAGTCGGGCATCTGTACCGTTCGGTGGACCAGGCGTTTGCTTCCGCCATTACGCGCTGGCCAACCAGCAAGCTGACCAACATCCTGCTGGCTGCAGTACAGGAGCATGCTCCGCCTATGGTTAATGGCCGGCGTGTCAAACTGCGCTATGCCCACCTGGGCGGAGCGAATCCGCCGCTGATCATTATCCATGGCAACCAGACAGATGCAGTGTCTAAAGCCTATGTGCGCTATTTGGAAAACACCTATCGCCGCGTACTCAATTTGGTGGGTACCCCGATTCGCATTGAGTTCAAAAGTGGCGAAAACCCCTATGCTGACAAGAAAAACAAGCTCAGTGATCGTCAGGTGAACAAAAAGAAGCGGCTGATGGCGCGAAAGAAGGAAATGGAGTACCGGAAGAAACGCAAAAACAAATAAGGAAGTCGGTTTTTGCGCTGTGGTATTTCGATTCCTTGGCTCTGCGGGGCGTTGAGTGAACGAGGCCTACGCAAAGACACCGCGAGTACATCTGACCGCCATGAATGGTAGGAATGCAGTTTTGCCGGAAACAAAAACTGCTCTATAGACTCCGGGCAAGCCCCCCCTCTCATTGATATCGCGTACGGGAAGGGAGGAACTAGCTCCCGCTTTGCGGAGCTGCTGTTGCAGCTTACACGGAGTTTTGCGTGGCAAGGGTGTACAGGTGTAGCAGGGCTGTGCCGCCATGGATGGCAGCACTAAGCCTACATGGATGTACTTGCAGCGCCCTTGCGAAGGCTGTACACCCTTGCCGCAGTCCCAGCTAAGGCTTGGCATACATCTTGCTGTATTCACTCCAAATAGAGATGGCCGTCAATTAACGGTCACTGATTGGAGATCCCCCATGGACAAGATGCTTTTTATTTCCATGACCGGCGCCAGCCAGAATACCAAGGCGCTGCAGGCACACGCCAATAACCTGGCCAACGTATCTACCAGCGGCTTTCGTCGTGATTTTGAGCAGGCACGCTCGATGCCCGTGTTTGGTGACGGTTTGCCAGCACGTGCCTATGCCATGACCGAGCGCCCAGGCACCGACTTTACACCTGGTTCCTTGCAAGAAACAGGTCGTGATCTGGACGTAGCGGTAAGTGGCGATGCCTGGATTGCGGTGCAATCGCCGGATGGTTCAGAAGCCTATGTCCGCACGGCCAGCATGCAGGTGGATTCCTTTGGTATTTTGCGTACGTCGTCAGGATTGCCAGTTATGGGCAATGCGGGGCCGATAGCCATTCCTCCCGAGCAAAAAATAGAAGTCGCCCAGGATGGCACCATCAGTATCCGTGCGCTGGGTGAAACCCCTGATGTAATGGCCGAGGTAGACCGGATCAAGCTGGTATTGCCCGAGCGTGGCCAACTGCAAAAAATGCAAGATGGGCTGGTGCGTGGCAAAGACGGGCAAGAATTTGCGCCGGATGCCAATGCACAACTGATTTCAGGCTTTACCGAGTCCAGTAACGTCAATGCCGTGGCCGAGATGACTGCAATGCTGTCACTGTCCCGTCAATTTGAATTGCATGTACGGATGATGAAGACGGCCGAAGAGGGTGCAGCCTCGATGGCACGAATTATGCAGCTAAGCTGATAACCGCATTATTTGTACAAAGTGCGCCGTCAAATTGACGCGCAAGGAGAAACACCATGTTGCCTTCACTCTGGGTTGCCAAAACAGGCTTGTCCGCACAGGACATGAACCTGACTACCATTTCCAACAACCTGGCCAACGTATCCACCACTGGCTTTAAGCGTGATCGTGCCGAGTTTGAAGACTTGCTGTACCAGATTCGCCGTCAGCCCGGTGGGCAGTCCAGTCAGGACAGTGAACTACCCAGTGGTTTGCAGTTGGGTACCGGTGTGCGCATTGTCGGCACGCAGAAAATTTTTACCCAGGGCAGCTTGCAAGCCACTGAGCAGCCGCTTGATCTGGCAGTGAATGGGCGTGGTTTTTTCCAGGTCCTGATGCCGGACGGTACGATTTCTTATACTCGTGACGGCAGCTTTCAGCTCAACTCGGACGGCCAGGTGGTCACGAGCAGTGGTTTTCCGCTGGAGCCAGCAATTGTGCTGCCAGATCAGGTGCGTACCTTTACCGTTGGTGAGGATGGTACGGTCTCGGTCACGACTGCCGGTGATCCGCAACCGCAAATTCTGGGTAATATCCAGACGGTAGACTTCACCAACTACGCTGGCCTGGAAGCCATTGGCAACAACTTGTTTCTGGAAACAGCAGCCAGTGGCGCACCGCAAGCGGGGATGCCTGGCATGAACGGACTGGGTACCGTGTTGCAGAACACACTGGAAAACTCCAACGTCAGCGTGGTGGAAGAGCTGGTCAACATGATTACCACACAGCGGGCTTACGAGATGAACTCCAAGGTTATTTCTACGGCTGACCAGATGCTGTCCTTCATTACCCAGAAGCTTTAATTGAATGGAGATGATGTGATGAAAACTCCTCTGATCCTTGTCCAGCTGATTGCCGTCAGTATGTTGACGGCCTGTATGCAGGTTCCACCCAAACCTAACGATCCTTATTATGCGCCGGTGGTACCGCGGGTACCGATGCCAGCAGAGCAAAATATGGGAGCCATTTATCAGCCCAGCTTTGAAAGCAGCTATTTTACTGACCGCAAGGCTTTCCGGGTGGGAGACATTATTACCATTGATTTGAACGAGCGGACTCAGGCCAGCAAAAACGCCAGCTCCAATATTCAGAAAGACAGCGACCTGAATATGGGCGTGCCCAATATTCTGGGTATGGCCGTGACGCCAAAAAATCCGCTGGCCAGCATCAGTGCACTGGGCATGACCAATAAGAACCTGAGCCTGGAAGCCAGTGCTAATGCGACACGCAAGACTACGGGCTCAGGTCAGGCCGGGCAGAGCAACAGCCTGTCAGGCTCGATTACCGTTACAGTGGCCGATGTGTTGCCTAATGGTGTGTTGGTGGTGCGTGGCGAAAAGTGGCTGACTCTAAATACGGGTGATGAGTTAATCCGCATTTCCGGACTGGTCCGCGCAGATGACATCAGCACGGACAATACGGTTTCATCGACACGAATTGCTGATGCGCGCATCACTTACTCTGGTACAGGCGCATTTGCCAATGCCAGCCAGCCGGGCTGGTTGTCCCGTTTCTTTATGAGTCCGGCCTGGCCGCTTTAAGGGAGAATGGCAGTCATGTATAAGTATTTTTTTGCAGCATTGCTGGCGCTTGGGTTGAACGGACAAGCACAGGCAGAACGCCTGAAAGATCTGGCCAGCATCCAGGGCGTGCGTAACAACCAGCTGATCGGGTACGGTCTGGTGGTGGGGCTGAATGGCAGCGGTGACCAGACCACGCAGACTCCGTTTACCGTACAGACCTTCAACAACATGCTGGCCGAATTTGGTATTCGTGTACCACCAGGTACCGGTAATATCCAGCTGAAAAACGTAGCTGCAGTATCAATACATGCCGATTTGCCGCCATTTGCCCGCCCGGGGCAAACCATCGACGTAACCGTGTCATCCATCGGTAACGCCAAGAGTTTGCGCGGCGGCAGCCTGCTGATGACTCCTTTGAAAGGAATTGACGGTAACGTCTATGCCATTGCTCAGGGAAATCTGGTGGTCGGCGGTTTTGATGCGGGCGGTGCCGATGGTTCGCGCATTACCGTCAACGTCCCTTCGGCTGGCCGGATTCCTTCTGGTGCTACTGTTGAGCGGGCAGTACCGACTTCGTTTGGTCAGGGTGATTATTTGACGCTGAACCTGAATCGTCCCGATTTCACGACAGCAAAAAATATTGTTGATCGTTTGAATGACCTGCTGGGACCCAATGTCGCTCAGGCGATGGATGCTGGCTCCATTCGAGTAGCTGCACCGCTGGATCCGAACCAGCGTGTAGATTATTTGGCAGTTATCGAGAATCTTGAAGTGGAGGCGGGTAAGGCGGTGGCCAAGGTCATTATCAACTCGCGTACGGGTACCATTGTTATTGGACAGGATGTTCGCGTACAGCCGGCTGCGGTGACGCACGGCAGCCTGACAGTGGCCATCAGTGAGGATATTACGGTCAGTCAGCCGGAACCGTTTTCTGATGGCGAAACTGTTGTTACGCCACGCTCAAGGGTGAATGTCGAGCAAGAAACCCGTCCCATGTTCAAGTTTGCGCCGGGCACCACGCTGGATGAGATTGTCCGTGCGGTGAATCAGGTAGGCGCGGCGCCTTCGGATCTGATGGCGATTCTGGAAGCGCTGAAACAGGCAGGAGCCTTGCAGGCTGACCTGATCGTGATCTGATTGTTTTCTGCTACACACAAGAACCCCGGCAATGATGCCGGGGTTTTTTATTGCCTTGTCAGTCGGATGGACACAGCAGGCGCAGTAGCGAATCACCTGCTGGCAGGCTTTCAATCAGGATGCTGCCGTCCAGCTGGGATACCAAATCCTGACTGGTGCAGTTGAGCATGGTGGTTTTTGCGGCAGGCTGGGCTGTTTGTCCCAGCATCAAGTCGAGCCGGTCGAACTCCAGCAGCACTTCACCATCGCTGATCATGGTGGTATTGATGTTGCTAACCACGCTAATCAGCGAGACTGGCGGGTTCAGTTGCGTCCAGAAGTGCTGTGCCACCGGCGCACGAACCTCCCTGATGATCAGGGCGTCGGCTGGCAGTTGCTGGCGTACCGACGAGGCCCAGGAGTAATCCTGATAAGCCAGTATTGCGATGTGAGCAGCCAGCACCAACAGAGAGGCCAGCAGGGCGCGCAGCCACCACCAGCGTTTGCGTAACAGCCGGCCAGCAAACAGTACAGCGCAGGCAATCAAGACGGGCAGGGCAATTAGCAGGATGGGGTTGTGCATCAGGGATACCAGTAGCAAGTGGGGATGCACAGTGTACCTGCTGGTTGCTTTGCGCGGCACTATTGTCGGTGGTTGAGGTGATTTTCTGGATATGAATACTCATCCTTTGGTCTGGGTAGCAGTTTTTTGTGCAGAGCAATTTATATCCGGTTTTGTACGGTTTTAGCTGTTTTTATTATGCTTAAAGTTACGGGCACAGAGTATGTGCTTAGAGCAGTTTTTATGGCTGAAAATTGCATGGTTAATTTTTTGCCAAATAATTGGGTGTTGGGTAACTGCTTGTTTTTACTGGTTAGCTTGCTTTGCTAATAGTTAGCTTTAAGTATTGCTTCGGCATTTTTTTCTGGCCGAGCGGTATGGGTTTATCTAAGTTTTTATCCAGCTTGATGACACAAATTTAGTTGGATAAAACAATGAGCGAACTACTTGATAGCCTGCTCATAAGACTATTGTCGGGGCTTTATAAAGGCGCTCATATTTTGCAATATTTCGCTCCGGAGGCTTGTGGGATGCAGCTTTGCTCCCGGAATGCCGGAAAATAAAAACAAGCGGAGATCGCAAAAATGGTCGATAAACAGGTGGCACAGGCGTACTGGAAGATGAATCTTCGTCTGATCGCTGGGTGCATTGTGGTGTGGGCACTGGTGGCGTATGGCATTGCCATGTTCTTTCGTGAAGCCCTGTCCAGTATCCGCTTTGGCGGTGTGGACGTCGGATTTTGGTTTGCCCAGCAGGGCGCCATCATCACGTTTGTCTGTCTGGTATTTTTTTACGCTTGGCGTATGAACCAGATTGACAAAAAATTCGGCATGAACGAGGACTGATGTCATGAGCCAGTTTACAATTAACATGGTTTTTATTGGCCTGTCCTTTGCGCTGTACATTGGTATTGCGCTCTGGTCCCGTGCCGGCTCCACCAAGGAGTTCTATGTCGCGGGCGGCGGTATTCACCCAATCACCAACGGCGTCGCTGTTGCCGGTGACTGGATGTCAGCAGCCTCCTTCTTGTCCATGGCTGGTATGGTGGCCTTTATGGGTTACGCGGGCTCCGCGTTCCTGATGGGCTGGACCGGCGGTTACATTCTGCTGGCCATGCTGCTGGCACCGTATCTGCGCAAGTTCGGCAAGTACACCGTGCCTTCTTTCGTGGAAGACCGTTACCAGAGCAAGGCCGCCCGCATGATCGCGGTAGTCAGCCTGCTGTGTATCTCGCTGACCTACATGATTGGCCAGATGACCGGTTCCGGTGTGGTATTTGCCCGCTTCCTGGAAGTATCGGTTGATGCCGGTATCTGGATTGCTGCGGGTATTACCTTCTTCTACGCCGTATTGGGCGGCATGAAGAGTGTGACCTACACTCAGGTTGCCCAGTACTGTGTATTGATCGTGGCCTACCTGGTACCGCCGATCTTCATTTCCATGCAGCTGACCGGCAATCCGATACCCCAGTTGGGCATGATCAGTGAAGTTACTGGCGAAAGCGTGCATGTAATGACCAAGCTTAACGGTGTCTTGACCGATTTGGGCTTTGCTGAGTACACAGCCTATGCAGCTGATCCGCTGAACTTCTTTCTGCTGACTGCCACCCTGATGGTCGGTACTGCAGGTTTGCCGCATGTGATCATCCGCTTCTTCACCGTGCCTAAAGTGGCTGATGCCCGCTGGTCTGCTGGCTGGGCGCTGGTGTTCATTGCACTGCTGTATCTGACTGCACCACCGGTTGCTTCCATGGCGCGTCTGAATCTGATGGATACCGTGTATCCAAATGGCTCCCAGGCTAACCCCATTGATTATGAGCATCGTCCTGACTGGATGAACAACTGGATGGAAACTGGCCTGCTGAAGTTTGAAGATAAAAACGGTGACGGCCTGATCCAGTACTACAACGATGCCAACCCTGCATTCAAGGCAACTGCCGATGAGCGTGGCTGGGCTGGTAATGAGCTGACCGTAAACAACGACATCATGGTGATCGCCAACCCTGAAATTGCCAAGCTGCCAGGCTGGACCATTGGTCTGATGGCTGCGGGTGCGATTGCTGCGGCGTTGTCCACGGCGGCAGGTCTGTTGATGGCCATTTCCTCGGCAGTCAGCCACGATATCGTCAAGGTTACTCTTAAACCTGACCTGAGCGAGAAGGGCGAGATGCTGGTGGCTCGTATTGCCATGCTGGGAACTCTGGTGGTCAGTGCCTGGCTTGGCATGAACCCGCCCGGTTTTGCCGCACAAACGGTTGCTCTGGCCTTCGGTCTGGCTGCATCCACCCTGTTCCCAGCGTTGATGATGGGCATCTTCTCCAAGCGTATCAATGGCACAGGTGCAATTGCAGGCATGCTGGCTGGTATCACGCTGACACTGGTCTACATCTTCATGTTCAAGGGCTGGCTGTTCATCCCGGGCACTGCGAACTTCCCTGATACCAAGGAGTTCTGGTTCTTTGGTGTGAACCCACTGGGTATCGGTTTCTTTGGCGCGATTGTTAACTTTATCGTGGCCTACGGAGTATCCTTGGCTACCCAGCCGCCTCCTCAGGAGATTCAGGATCTGGTGGAAAGCGTCCGTTATCCGAAAGGTGCCGGTGCTGCGATTAACCACTAACTGAGTAACATACCCGTCCGTACTGCTTGTGCAGTACGGTACAGGCAGAAAGAAAGGGCTTCCTGCGGGAGGCCCTTTTATATTCAAACAAGGAAACTAATATGATCTGGCAATTATTAACTGCCGCTGGTGTGGCTTTTTTAGCTGCGGGAATCGCACAGTACGCGCGTTTGTTAACTGCAAAGAAACTGCCCAGGTGGATTGTGCCGGCAGCAGCAGGGCTGGGCATACTGGGTTACCAGATTTATATGGAATACAGTTGGTCTGAGCGCATGCAGCAACAGTTGCCGGCGGGATCTGTAATTACCGAAACTCGGGCAACACCGGCATTCTGGCGACCCTGGACCTTTGTGGTACCTATGACCATGGGCTTTAGTGTGGTTGATACCAACCAGTTACAAGCGCTCGATAATGCAGGGGAGCGGATTGTGCGTTTTCGTCTGTATAATTTTGAGCAGGCGTTTATTGATCATGTTGAACAGACCGGTTATCTGCTCAACTGCGAGAGTGGTTTGCTGGTGCCGCTGAATGAGGCCGGTACACCGCAACCCGGCCAGGCGCGGGAGCTGGAAGCACGCAGTCAGCTGTATGGTGTTGTCTGCCAATAATGAATTCTGCATCAGGGCTGTTGCAGCCCTGTCTAATTCTGTCGTTTTGCTCAAAGCTGTGCAGGGCGGGTTGCAGCCTGACTGTAACCCGTGAGCCAAAGTGTTATTACAGGCAGAGACGGCGATAGAACTGATCGTCTGCCGCTACTTTTTCATACTCGGTAGCCTTTACTGTTTTACCTTGCATGATGATTGCACGCTCTTGAGTGGTGCAGTTCAGCACCGCCATATAGACTTGCTGGCGCTCAATCGGGTCTTTGATAAATTCATATAGAAAGTATTCTACCAATACCTGATCGTTTTGCAGGCTGGTTTTCGATTTGCCATCAAAAATAAAGAAGCTGTTAATGGCCGGCGCAAAAAGACTCCAAGGCTTGAAGAAGCCACGTTCGCGCTTCTGGTCGAAAAATATCACTTCATTGGCTGACTGAGTCAAGCGTATTTGCTCGGTCTTGGTGTCGTACCAGGTGTAATCATAGGTCGCGAGATAGCCAAACATGCCCAGTGCTGCTGCCACTGGTACCAGCCAGGTCGGCAGTTTGTTGCGGGTTAGTTTGCGCGCCAGAAAAGCAAGGCCGCCCAAGCTGAAGCCAGAAATAAAAACAGCCAATAGATGCCACATAGACGCACTCCAAAAGTTTGCTTGCCTCGCTAATCTTGTCAGCTATTGGCAAAAAAAGTGGGCTTTCCAGGAAAGCCCACTCAAAGGTCGATCAAAGTTTACCGCAAGTCAGGGTTTATGGGTAACGTACGCGACGTACCATTTCCTGAATCTCTTCGCTTGGACGCTCAGTAGCATTGGACACTACGATGGCGACAATGAAGTTGATCGTGGCACCGATACATCCGAAGGACAGCGGCGAGATGATACCAAACAGGTAGTACTCAGGGCTGTTCGGGAAGGTGTTGGTGCCGGGGATGAAGAACCAGCCCAGGTACAGGAAGATGTACACGAGGGTGGCGCTTGCGCCGGCCAGCATTCCACAAACCGCACCCTTACTGTTGATGCGACGGATAAAGATACCCATCATCAAGCAGGGGAAGATCGAGGAAGCAGCGATACCAAAGGCCAAGGCTACGGTTTGCGCGGCAAAGCCGGGCGGGTTGAGACCTAACCAGGTAGCGATCGAGATCGCACCCACCATTGAAATCCGTGCATACAGCATTTCAGTTTTTTCCGAAATGTGCGGCATCAGCGTGTTCTTCAGCAAGTCATGGCTCACCGCCGAGGAAATGGCCAGCATCAGACCGGATGCGGTTGACAGGGCGGCAGCGATACCACCGGCAGCAATCAGACCAATAATCCAGCCAGGCATGTTGGCAATTTCAGGCAGAGCCAATACCAGGATGTCGTTGTTTACAGTCAGCTCGTTACCGTTCCAGTCGGCAGGGGCTACGAAATCCTTGTTCGGGGTTGGCAGTGTGCCATCGTTGTAGAACTGGATACGACCATCGCCGTTCTTGTCCTCAAACTTCAGCAGACCGGTTTCTTCCCAGTTGTTGAACCACACCGGACGGTCTTCATAAGCCAGGGAAGGCTCCTGAACGCCGTTAGGATAGATGTTGTTCAGCAGGTTCAGACGACCCATGGCCGCTACTACAGGAGCAGTGGTGTAGAACAGGGCGATGAACACCAGGGCCCAGGCAGCAGAACGACGGGCGTCCTTGATGTTGGGTACAGTGAAGAAGCGGATGATTACGTGTGGCAGACCTGCGGTACCGACCATCAGGGTCAGGGTGAACAGGGTCATGTTGACACGGTTGGATACGTCAGCCGTATAGTCCTGGAAGCCCAGATCACGAACCAGCTCGTTCAGCTTGTGCAGCATTGGCATACCGGACTCAGAGTGAGCACCGATAAAGCCGGTTTGCGGCAGGAAGTGGCCGGTAATCATCAGTGACAGGTACACAGCAGGAACCAGGAAAGCCAGGATCAGTACAATGTACTGGGCCACCTGGGTGTAGGTTACACCTTTCATGCCACCAAGTACTGCGTAAGCAAATACTACGAAGGAAGAAATGATCAGTCCGGTTGAGACTTTAACTTCCAGGAAGCGGGCAAACGCAACACCGGCGCCGGTCATCTGGCCGATTACATAGGTGAGCGAGATGATGATCAGACAAACAACCGCTACTACGCGAGCTGCTTTACTGTCATAACGCTTACCAACGAAGTCAGGCACGGTATAGGTACCGAAACGGCGCAGGTACGGAGCCAGCAGGGTTGCCAGCAGTACATAGCCTCCGGTCCAGCCCATGATGAACGCCGAGTTGACATAACCGACGGAAATCAGACCGGCTACCGAGATGAAGGATGCAGCAGACAGCCAGTCAGCGGCGGTTGCCATACCGTTCATCACCGGGTGGACTTCACCACCGGCAATATAGAACTCACGGGTTGATCTTGCACGGGCCCAGATTGCAATCCAGGTATAGATCGCAAAGGAACCCATTACAAAAATCAGGTTGATCGTAAATTGGCTCATGGTTAGTCCTCCAGACCAAATTCGTCATCCAGCTTGTTCATTCTCCATGCGTAGAAAGTGATCAAGGCGAGGAAGGTGAAGATGGAACCTTGCTGGGCAAACCAGAAACCAAGGTCAGCACCGCCGATGTGAACGCTCATAAAGAGCGGACGTAGCAGTAGTCCCAGGCCGTAGGACACGAACGCCCAGATGGCTAGGGTAACAATGATAAGCCGGAGGTTAGTGCTCCAGTATTGCTTATCTCTTTCAGAAATTTCTTTTGGCATGAGTGTGCACTCCAGAATTAATTATTGTTGTAAAGCGGGCAGGGATGTGGGCTTTTATTGTTTTCAAACCTCCGGTTTTATTTTTATTTGGGGTTTAAGACTGCCGGTCGGCTTATTGGGCGTACGGTGTTTTATTGGTTTTTAGTGTTGGGCCAGACTTGTTCTGAATGACTGCTCAGGCCTTGTCTACCATGGGCTCGTGGCTCGTGGCCTATGCTAGGGTTTTGTAAATCATTGTGTATTCGACCTTTAGATTATTCGAAGCTATCGGTTTGGAGGCATATTAATAGGTCGCTATCTAATAAATTGGGTGTTGCTCAGTTGTTTAATGAATTGATATGAGTAGTTGGCTAATTATAAGCGTGATTTCAAAGCTAGCTTATAATTATGTTTTGAAAGTTTTTTATGGTCTGGAAACTTGATGTTATGCGGCTTGTACGGCAGCAGCGGCAAATTCATGCAGTACTTAAAACGTGATTTTCAGGTTTATGGGCGTGCTTGAAATTTTGTATTTCACCCTTATCTCCCTTGGTAGAGCGGTGAGTTCAGGGCAGTCAAAAATGTAATCAGTAGCTGCCTTTCGGTATCCGCCATACTCCTTTTGTGGGGGGTGGTATCGAAAGTAAAAACCGGCTGATTGCACGATGCCAGTTGCGTATCCGGGTGTTTTTACGTGCAGGCAGAAGCCACGACTCGCCCCACAGGTAAATTTGAGGATAAAACTATGCGAGTCGATCGTTTAACCAGCCAGTTGCAAGTGGCTCTATCAGATGCACAATCCATTGCATTGGGGCAGGATCACACGGCTATTGAACCCGTGCATTTAATGCTGGCACTGATTGATCAGCAGGGCGGCGCTATTCGTCCCTTGCTGATGCAAGTAGGCTTTGATGTCAACAAACTGAAAGCTGGTTTACAGCAACAACTGGACGAGCTGCCTAAGCTACAGAATCCGACCGGTGACATGAGCCTGTCACAGGATCTAGCCCGCCTGCTGAATCAGGCTGATCGTTTGTCACAGCAGAAAAAAGACCAGTTCATTTCCAGTGAGTTGGTGTTGCTGGCTGCCATGGATGACAACACCAAACTGGGCAAGCTGCTGCTGGGACAAGGTGTCAGTCGCCAAGCGTTGGACAATGCTATTGCTAACCTGCGCGGTGGTGCGAGCGTTGATGACCCCAATGCTGAGCAATCCCGTCAGGCGCTGGAAAAATATTGCATTGACCTGACCGAGCGTGCTGAGCAGGGCAAGCTGGACCCAGTGATTGGTCGGGATGATGAAATCCGTCGGACCGTGCAGGTGCTGCAACGCCGCACCAAAAACAACCCGGTGCTGATCGGTGAGCCAGGTGTGGGTAAAACCGCCATTGCCGAAGGGCTGGCCCAGCGCATCATTAATGGCGAGGTGCCGGACAACCTGAAAGGCAAGCGCCTGCTATCGCTGGACATGGGTGCGCTGATTGCCGGTGCCAAATACCGCGGCGAGTTTGAAGAGCGCCTGAAGGCACTGCTGGGCGAGCTGGCCAAACAGGAAGGACAAATTATCCTGTTCATTGATGAGCTGCACACCATGGTGGGCGCAGGCAAGGGTGAAGGTGCCATGGATGCCGGCAACATGCTCAAACCGGCGCTGGCACGCGGTGAACTGCACTGTGTGGGCGCGACCACGCTGGACGAATACCGTCAGTACATCGAAAAAGATGCAGCCCTGGAGCGCCGCTTCCAGAAGGTGCTGGTGGACGAGCCCAGCGAGGAAGACACCATTGCCATTCTGCGTGGGCTGAAAGAGCGCTACGAGGTACACCACGGCATCACCATTACTGACGGGGCCATTATCGCCGCGGCCAAACTGAGCCACCGCTACATTACCGACCGTCAGCTGCCGGACAAGGCCATCGACCTGATTGACGAGGCTGCCAGCATGATCCGTATGGAAATCGACTCCAAGCCGGAAGCACTGGACCGCCTGGACCGGCGCCTGATCCAGCTGAAAATTGAGCGTGAAGCCCTGAAAAAAGAAGATGATGCCGACACCATCAAGCGTTTGGACAAGCTGGAAGAGGAAATCGGCAAGCTTGAGCGTGAATATGCTGACCTGGAAGAAATCTGGAAGTCGGAGAAAGCTGAAGTGCAGGGTTCGGCCCAGTTGCAACAACAAATCGAACAGGCCCGCCAAGAAATGGAGCTGGCCCGGCGCAAGGGTGACCTGAACCGTATGGCCGAGCTGCAATACGGAGTGATTCCTGATCTGGAGCGCAGCCTACAAATGGTTGACCAGCACAGCAAGAGCGAAAACCAGTTGTTGCGCAACAAGGTGACCGACGAAGAGGTGGCCGATGTGGTGTCCAAGTGGACCGGGATTCCGGTATCCAAGATGCTCGAAGGCGAGCGCGATAAGCTGATCAAGATGGAACAGCTGTTGCACACCCGTGTGATTGGCCAGGACGAGGCGGTGACTGCCGTGTCCAACGCCGTGCGCCGTTCCCGCGCCGGACTGGCCGACCCGGATCGTCCGGCGGGCTCCTTCCTGTTCCTTGGTCCGACCGGTGTGGGTAAAACCGAGCTGTGCAAGGCGCTGGCCGAGTTCCTGTTTGATACTGAAGAAGCGATGATCCGCATCGACATGTCGGAGTTTATGGAGAAGCATTCCGTGGCTCGTCTGATTGGTGCGCCTCCCGGCTATGTCGGCTATGAAGAAGGTGGTTATCTGACCGAGGCGGTACGCCGCAAACCTTATTCTGTGGTGCTGATGGACGAAGTGGAAAAAGCCCACCCCGACGTGTTCAACGTGTTGCTGCAGGTGCTGGAAGATGGCCGTCTGACCGACAGCCATGGTCGCACTGTGGACTTTCGCAACACTGTGGTGGTGATGACTTCAAATCTTGGCTCGGCACAGATTCAGGAGCTGGTCGGTGACCGTGAAGCGCAAAGGGCGGCGGTGATGGATGCCGTTGGCAGCCACTTCCGTCCGGAGTTTGTCAACCGGATTGACGAGCTGGTGATCTTTGAGCCGCTGGCCAAGGAACAGATCGCTGGTATTGCGCAGATCCAGCTGGGCCGTTTGCGTCAGCGTCTGGCTGAGCGTGGCCTGAGTCTGGAGCTGTCTGATGAAGCTATGGAAAAACTGATCGATGTCGGTTACGACCCGGTCTATGGCGCACGTCCGCTCAAGCGTGCCATCCAGCGCTGGGTGGAAAACCCGCTGGCTCAGCAAATTCTGTCTGGCCAGTTTGCCGAAGGGGCGCATATCAGCGCGAATGTGGTTGATGGCGAGATTTGCTTTGCCTGATAAATACAGCCTTTAATGTGCAATAAAATAAAACCGCCGGTCACTACAGATCGGCGGTTTTGTTTTGTGTGGCTGCGGTTATGAAATAATGCTGCCGATACCACAATGTAAAGAGTGTCAGGGGCACAGAATACGCACGCCAACAAGTAGAGTTTTTATTAAGAGTCAACGGGTTATGTCGGTTTGCGTATGGGCGTTCGATTTGTTCAGCATATCTTTGATGGTAAACATGTTTCACCGGCGGCGGAGCAAATAAGTGTCGCCCCGGCACCCAGGCAACGGGTTTCGGTGGCTGTATAAAACCCGGATGCTTGGCCAGAGCAGTCACGGAGGGATTTATGATGCTTGATCATGGTTGCTGGCAGTTCTTTGTGCGTCTTTGTCACTGGATACACCACTATGGCTCTCTGGGAAAACATACGGCTGAGGGTAAAGTCATACTCTGATGGCCGGGAAAGCTGGCCGGTATGGGGGTGAGCTGGCTGGGCGCTGCTGGCTGAGGGTTGCACAGGTGTATAAGGCGGCTGCGCGACTTATTGCCGCATAGCAAATAGACTCTACATCCTGTTTAATTATTTTATTATTAAAATAATTAAACAGGATGTGTGTATGCGCCATTTGCACTTAAGCCGGGTTGGTATGTTTGTCATGGCATGGCTGTTTCATGGTGTACAGTTTGCTGCTGCCAGTGATGTGTACAAAGGAGCGTCAACTGCCGACCACAGCAAGTTTTCCGGGCTGCAGCAGGACTTTGCCAGCGGCCCGGAAGTGACCCGTGCCTGTCTGGCTTGCCATACCGAGGCAGCCCGACAGCTGCAGCAAACCACTCACTGGAAGTGGGAGTTCAATCACCCGGCAACCGGACAGGTGCTGGGCAAAAAACATGAGCCCAACGTATTTTGTGGCAGCCTCAAATCCAACTACCCCCGCTGTACCTCCTGTCATATTGGTTATGGCTGGGAGGACAAGGACTTTGACTTTACCGCCGAGCAAAATGTCGACTGTCTGGCTTGCCACGATACCACTGCGACCTATCTGAAAACCGAAGCCGGTGCTGGCCATCCAGCCTATGAGGATGTGCTGGTCAATGGCGAGTTCAAGATTGAAAACAACCGTCCGGTGAAGAAAGTTGATCTGGCCATGGTGGCGCAGAATGTCGGTTTGACCAGCCGCCAGACCTGTGGCAGTTGCCATTTCTATGGAGGCGGCGGTGATGGTGTGAAGCACGGCGACCTGGACAGCTCATTGGTTACGCCGGACCGTACTCTGGATGTACACATGGATGCAGCGGGCCTTAACTTTAGTTGTGCCACCTGTCATACCTCTGACGAACACAGTGTTGATGGCAGCCGCTATGCAATGGAAGCCCGTGACCTGCATGGTATTGATATACCAGGCAGCAGTCATGCAGGACGGGCCAGTTGTGAGTCCTGCCATGGCAGCAAGCCGCATGCCTTTGGCATCAATAACAAGTTGAATGACCATACCGACAAGGTGGCCTGTCAGACGTGTCACATTCCCGAATTTGCCCGCGGTGGTGTGCCGACCAAGATGTTCTGGGACTGGTCGCAGGCAACTGAAAAAATGCAGCGCGACGAAAACGGCGAGCTGGTACTCAATGCCAAAGGCAAGCCGGTTCTGTATTTCGAATACGATGAAAACGGCTGGCTGAGCTATGCCAACCACAAGGGTGTATTTCGCAATGAAGTCAATGTGCCGCCGGTGTACCGCTGGTTTGATGGCCAGGTGGAGTACACCATGCTGGATGATGAAATTGACCCGCAGCAGCGGGTCTCCGTGAACAGGGTTAAGGGTAACTATCACGACCCGGATTCGCGTATCTGGCCGTTCAAGCGCATGACCGGCAAGCAGCCCTATGACAAACAGACCAACAGGCTGCTGGCCACCAATGTATTCGGACCGGATGGTGATGATGCACTCTGGACCAATTTCGACTGGGTTAAGGCGCTGATGGTCGGGCAGGCCGATGCCGTGGCAACTGGTGCCGCGCAGGACTTGTTCAGCGGCGAGCATGGCTTTGTCGACAACGAGATGTTTTGGCCCATTACCCACATGGTGGCGCCGAAAGAGCAGGCGTTGCAGTGTGACTCCTGCCATGCCCGCGATGGTCGCCTGGCGGAACTGAAAGGCTTCTATATGCCGGGTCGTGACTCCTCTGTCTGGGTTGACCGTCTGGGCACCTGGGCGGCCTGGGCAACACTGGCCGGGGTGTTGGTGCACTTGTTGGGGCGTATCATTTTCGGGAGGAAGCGCGCATGAAAGTCATGGTTTATAAAAGGTTTGAACGCTTCTGGCACTGGTCGCAGGCGGCGCTGATTATTGGTTTGATGCTGACCGGCTTTGAAATTCACTCAAGTTACAACTGGCTTGGTTTTGAACGGGCAGTCAACATGCATATTGTCATGGCCCTGTTACTGATTGTGCTGTGGCTGTTCGCAATTTTCTGGCACTTCACTACCGGCGAGTGGCGTCAGTACATACCAACCAGCGAGAAGCTGGCAGCGATGACCCGCTACTACGCATTCGGCATGTTCAGGGATGAGGCAAAGCCCTACAAGAAATCTCTCAGCGCCAAACATAATCCGTTGCAACGACTGGCTTATCTGGCTTTCAAGCTGTTGATTTCGCCGCTGATCTGGGTTAGTGGCATGCTGTACCTGCTGTATCCCTACTGGCCGCAGCTGGGGCTGGGCTGGCTGGCACTGGCCCCGGTGGCCATTGTGCACACCGCAGCCGCCTTTGCCATGCTGGTGTTCTTCATTGCTCACGTCTATCTGGCCTTTACCGGCAAGCCGTTTTACGAGTATGTGCATGCTATGATCACCGGCTATGAAGAGCTGGGCGACGAAGAAACGAAGCACTGATACACAGAGGCAGAAACCCTGCTGACAGGTGCAAGCTCATTCGCACACGGGCCTTTGTTGCACGGCTGTGCCGGACTGGTCCGAATAAATTCAGGCCTATATTGGTCTGCACCCAAACACCATACAAGGAACGTTGTATGGTGTGCCCTGTGGCTCTTCCATCGTGCCATTGCGGCACCAAGACGGGTGGAAGCAGGTTCGCACGGGGCACCTTGTTTCCTCGGCCAGCACCTGATTGTGCGGCAAGCTGACTCCCACAAAAGCATGGGCCATGTTAAGGTGGCCGCTTTTTGGAGCACCCCATGCCTCATGCCGTCGCCCGTCTGCGTGCCGCGCGTCTGGCCCGTAGCCAGAAACCCTTTGCTGCCCGTGGTGCACTGCTGGTGCGCTGCTCGCGCTGTCGGGTGGCTGAACGTTATTGCATCTGCGCCTGGCAGCCGCAGGTGGAGGCACGCAGTGCAGTTTGTCTGTTGATGGCCGACAAAGAGCCACTCAAACCCAGCAATACCGGCTGGCTGATTGCCGATGTAATACCGCAAACCCATGCGTTTTTGTGGTCGCGTACAGAAACATCGCCAGAGCTGCTGGCCTTGCTGAATGATCCGCAAAGGGAGCCCTGGCTGGTGTTTCCAGCCGAGGGCGCGACGCAAGAACAGACAGTGGTGCATCAGCTACCGCTTGCAACTGATGCGAATCGGCATAAACCGCCGTTATTTGTTTTGCTCGATGGCACCTGGCAAGAAGCGCGCAAGATGTTCCGCAAGTCGGCATACCTGCAAAGACTGCCAGTGCTCAGTTTGCAGCCCGATCAGGTATCCCGTTATCACCTGCGTACCGCGCAAAGTGCTGAACATCTGTCGACTGCGGAGGTCATGGTGCAATGCTTGCAGCAGGCAGGTGATGAAGCTGCAGCGCAAGCGTTGAAAGGCTGGTTTACCCGTTTTAACCGGCATTATCTGGCAGCGAAACGGCCAATGAGCTCCGAGCAGGAGCAGCTGTTTCTGCGTCCGTAACAGGTTCGGTTTCGCCGAGGGGCAGGGCCGCTGCACCGGTGCTGAGGCAGGACAGGGGTTCGTCTGTGTGTGCGGCTTGTGGACGTTGTGGCCACAACTGGGCCAGCAGCATGGCAGTCAGCATCAGTGCAGCCCCTAGATAACCTTGCAGTGATAGTGACTCGCCCAGCAGCAGTACTGCGGCCAACGCAGCAAACACACCTTCCATGGACAGAAGAATGGCTGCATGGGCAGGCTTGGCGTGTTGTAGGGCGATGGCTTGCAAGCTGAAGCCAATGCCGATTGAAAACAGTCCGGCATAAAGCAGGGCCGGGCCAGCCTGTATGATATGCGGCCAAGAGAGCGGCTCCAGCCACAAGGCCGCCAGCAGGCTGAGCAGGGCGCAGGTGACAAACTGGATAAACACCAGCCGCAGCGGATCATGTTTCTTTGCCAGATAGCCCATCATCAGCACATGCACGGCCCAGCTGAATGCGCTTCCCAGTTGCAACCAGTCGCCACCGGCTACCTGCAAACCATCCTCGACACTGAGCAGATAGAGTCCGCCGACTGCCAGTATTGCACCGAGCCAGGTGCCCGTATTAGTGCGCAGTCTAATGAACAGGCCGAGTAACGGAACGATCAATACATACATGCCGGTGATAAAGCCCGCATGGGAAACACTGGTGTACAGCAGGCCGGTTTGCTGCAGGTTGATACCGACAGTGACGACCAGCCCCAACAAAATGCCGCCACGCAACAGGGCCGGATCAAGAAAAGGGTCGGTGACTCGCCTGGTATAGCGGCGATAAAGCAAAAACGGTAAAACCACCAGCGCGCCGAGAATAAAACGCAGCCCGGAAAATAGCAGTGGACCAATGCTGTCCATGCCCAGTCGCTGGGCGACAAAAGCACTGCCCCAGATCATGGCGACCAGTAGCATCAGAGCGTTAATTTGTAAGGTCTTTTTGTACATTTTGACTCTTGGGTCACAGGGTAAATTGATATTCGCTGTTAGTCTTGTGCTGATCTAGGCCTTGGTATAAGGTAGACAGCTGTATTAGTAAGGCAAAGTGATGTCAGGCAAGGCTGTTTGCGGGGTTGCGCATCAACTGTCAGGCAGGACGCCAGCATAACCGATTGCCGACTGATACACAGTGGCGACAGCGTTGGTGTTTAATTTGGTGATGAACAAATCGCTGCTCCCGACAGGCTGTTACGACCACATTTTAGTTACTTCCAATAACACGGGTTATTTATTACATGGCCGCTTACGATATTCTGATTGCCGATGATCATCCATTGTTTCGCAGTGCCTTGCAGCAGGCACTAACCATCGCCCTAGACGATAATGTGCGGCTGGTCGAGGCGGAAAGCATTGCCCAGCTGGAAGCGCAATTGGTGGAAAAGTCTGATTGGGATCTGGTTTTGCTTGATCTGAACATGCCGGGTGCCCATGGTTTTTCCGGGCTGGTATTGTTGCGCGGCCAGTATCCGCAAATTCCTGTGGTGATGGTTTCCGCCCAGGAAGAAGCTGCCGTCATGAGCCGCTCCCGCGAGTTCGGTGCCAGTGGCTTTATTCCCAAGTCCAGTTCGCTTGAGCAAATCCAGCAGGCGGTACAAACCGTTCTCGATGGTGATGACTGGTGGCCGGTACAGCCGGAAGCCGATGCGGGCATGACCGAAGAAGAAAAAGCAGCCAGTGCCGGTTTGGCCAGCCTGACTCCGCAGCAGTTTCGTGTATTGACGATGGTTTGTGACGGTTTGTTGAACAAACAGATCGCCTATGACCTGAACGTCTCGGAAGCCACCGTCAAGGCGCATGTCACCGCAATCTTCCGCAAGCTGAACGTACGTACCCGGACTCAGGCTGCATTGTTGCTGCAGCAAATGGAATCCATTCCCCAGCGGGGCTGATGTCATGAGTTCCCCGTTCAAGGGTGTTGGTGGCTGGCGCCGAATAGTCAATGCCTGGGGTTATTCTCTGGACGGTCTGCAAGCGGCTTTTATTGGTGAAGCCGCTTTTCGTCAGCTGGTGGTACTCAATAGCGTTCTGATTATTGCCAGTTTTTTCTTGCCAGTCAGTGCGCTGGAACAGGCTTTGATGGTTGCCGTGTGCCTGTTATCGCTGATTATCGAGCTGTTCAACTCGGCCATTGAGGCGGTGGTGGACCGGGTTTCGCTTGAACGCCACCCACTGTCAAAGAATGCCAAGGATATGGGCAGTGCCGCCCAATTGATTGGCATGTGCATGATTGCCGTAGTATGGGCATTGATTCTGCTGGGCGGTTGAGCCGCTTTAGCTAGTCATCATGCTTGCCAAATCCTGTGGGTGCAAATGCGTCCATGTCTGCAGGATGTTACTCACGCACGGTGGTCACTCCGGCCAGTGTAGTGAATGACGTATCTTTGGCCGTCAGCAGAAAATCTTGCATAAACGAAGCATCCAGCATGTCGCTGCGTATTGCTGCATACAGTGTCGAAAACAACCCTTTCTCTCCCAGACGCTTGGCTTGCACATAGCCCTTGCTGCTGTACTCGTGCAACGCCCAGTTGGGCAGGCAACACACTCCGCGTCCACTGGCGACCAGCTGCATCATCATGATGGTCAGCTCCGAGGTGCGCACACTGAGCGGCTCGATATCGGCCGGTGTCAGAAACTGATTGAAAATATCCAGCCGGTCGCGCTCCACCGGGTAGGTAATCAGCACTTCAGCGCTCAGGTCTTGGGGTTCGATGAATGCCTTTTCTGCCAAAGGATGGCGGTTGGCTACGGCCAGCAGGGCTTCGTAGGCAAACAGCGGAATGTAGCTGATGCCGTGCAATTCGATCGGGTCCGAGGTTACGACCAGATCCAGATCGCCGCGTGCCAGGGCAGGTAACGGCGCGAAGGCGAAGCCTGAAGCCAGGTCCAGCTCTACTTCTGGCCAAGCTTCGCGAAACTGGTCAATGGTTGGCATCAGCCACTGGAAGCAACTATGGCATTCGATTGCCATGTGCAAGCGGCCAGAGCTGCCGCCCTGCAAACGGGCCATGTCGCGCTCGGCGGCGCGCATCAGTGGCAAAACATCATCGGCCAGTCTGAGCAGCCGCAAACCGGCACTGGAAAAGCGGATGGGCCGGGTTTTGCGGACAAATAATTGCATGCCAAGGCGCTCTTCCAGTTCCTTGAATTGATGAGACAGGGCTGACTGGGTCAGGTGCAGGCGTTCGGCGGCATCCACCATGCTGTCGGCATCACGCAGGGCGAGCAGGGTTTTCAGGTGGCGTATTTCCAGCATGACGGTTTTCCGAGTATCAATTGATTGAATGCTGTACAGAGAGTAACAGGTTATCGGCTGCTGGTGATTTTCACCAGATTACCACCTTCAAAGCGCAGGTAATGGTACATGCCGTTGCGTGGGCCGTAGACCCACTCTTCTATATATACGTCGTTGGTATGGCCGTATTCGTTGACGATTTCCCGGTAACCCAGGCCGGACTGGTCCGCTGGCTGGCCGCACTTGCTATATACCTGATGACGGCTGTCACCCAGGCCGATAAGGCCGGAGCCGCAACGCAAGGTGGAACCAGCTTGAGCTGACTGGGCAAATAATCCAGCCGCCAGCAGGGCAGCTATCGGAAGGAAGTTTTTCATTAGATGTTTCCCTGTTTGCAACGTAGCTGCTTGTGTCAGCTTCTGATGTGACAGACCACTCTGTCAGCGTCTGCTTTCAATGCGCACCAGACGATTGCCTTCCAGCCGTAAAATATAGGTCATGCCATTGCGCGGGCCATATACCCACTCTTCGATCACCAGCTCCAGTCGCTGGTGCGGGCCTACGGTGTAGCCGACTGTATCGCGGTAGACCGGTTCGCCGCATTTGCGCTTGATTTCAAAGCCGCGATCGCCAAGGCTAACCAGATCACTGCCGCAGCGCAGGGTTTCTGCCGATGCATGCAGGCTAAAGAACAGACCGGGGAGCAGAAACAAGTATAGTTTTTTCATAGTACGTCCAGATGCAGAAGGCTGGAGATGTGACCTCCGTTCGCTTCCGATTTTTCGTTCACATCGACCAGATACAAACGCTCGACGTTAACGCCACCCTGCTCCACCAGGTGGCTACGAATGATGGCTGCCCGCTGTTGTGCCAGCCAGCGCAACAGGGCAGGGTCTGAGGCCATTTGTGCCAGTACCTGATTGCGTTGCCAGTCATCACGCTCTTTGCGTGGCATGGAGGGCATGGTCGCAACCTGCCCCTGTTCCAGCATCGACTGATAGAGCTGTTCCAGTAGTTTGTTTTGAGCCCGTTCCGACACTTCCAGGCTGTAGATATCGTCCGGCAGAGACTTGCCTCGTTCTTGCAGCTGGCGATACAGCATTTCCTGATAACGGCGATGCAGCATTCGTTCGGCCAGTGCAGGGCCGTCCAGGCTGGCGGAGCTGGTACCTTCAATATTCAGCTTCAGCATGGGGCGCTCTTGCAAAGCTTGCGCCAGACTGTCGAGGGTTGTGGCGGCACTGGCATCCAGTTGTGCACTGCCTGCGGCAAAGGGAACCTGTCCCAGATCCTTGCCACTGGCCTTGCCGATGCCGGCCAGCATTTTAAACGGGGATGTCACAGCCCGGGTGAGCAGGTTGCGCAGAGTTTGCCAGACAATGGGCATCACGCTGAACTCAGGACTGTTCAGGTCACCTTTGACCGGCAGCTGGATGCTGATATTGCCTTTGGTGTCTTTCAGCATGGCTACTGCCAGCTTAAGAGGCAGGTCGACAGCGTCTTCGCTACTGACTTTCTCGCCAAGCTGAAGCTGTTCAAGCAACACGCTGTTACTGGCGTCCAGTTGGCCCTGATTGATCTGGTAGTGCAATTCCATGTTGAGCCGGCCTTTCTGGATACGATAACCGGCAAACTTGCCCGAATAGGGGGTGAGCGCAGTCAGCTCAACACGTTTGAACTCGGTAGTAATATCCAGTTGCTGCAGTGGGTCAAAGGGCGTGAGGGAGCCGTGAATGCTGACGGGAGCATAGTTGTCGACGGCACCGGTGATCTTGACCGGAGTGGCTTTATTGCTGTTGCTGGCCAGGGTGCCGATGCGGCCATTAAGCTTCTGGATGGCAGTGGCAAAGTGGGGTTGCAGGCTGTAGTCGGCAAAGTTGGCCGAGCCGTTTTCAACCAAGATTTCACCAATTGCAAACGCAAAATCCGGGCCGCTGCTTTTACTGGTGGTGGCCGGAGCTTCTGGTTGTGGTACCAGAATCTGGTTGATATTGGTCTCCAGGTTTTCATTAATAATCAGTCTGGCATAGGGCTGCAGGGCACGGATGCGACCGATGCGTAGCGAGCTGCCGGCCGGGGCTTGTTTGAGCGCGAGCTGCTCCAGATGCAGGGCTTGCCATTTCAACAGGTCACGGTTTTGTGCCGGATCGCGCACGTGCAGCTGTCTGACTTGCAGCGCGCCGCTGGCATCCAGGGCCAATTGATCTTGCAGCTTGAAATCGGCTTTGAGGTCGCTGTCCAGAAAAGCGCTGAGTAGTTCGATTTTGGCGTAGGGCTTGATCCAGGGGCGTGCGGTACGCAGATCAATGTTGCTGGTTTTCAGGCTGGCAGTGCCGGACAGGGACTGGGCAGCAACTGCGGCTGACAGATTGATTGTGCCTTGTTGGTCCAGACGGCTGTCGAACCTGATGTCGACAGGCTCATCGGAGCGGCTGTCAAAATTGTTGACCTGCAGGTTAATTGCGTGCAGCTCAAGACTGACTGGCCCCGGCTGATTATGCATTTGCAGGCCAATTTTGCTGTTCTGCACACTAAGTTGCTGCAAGCTTAGATGCCAAGGAATATCGGCCAGCTTCATCCTGCTGTTATTGTCAGGCGCAGCAGGAGCATCAGTGACAGAGGTGTTTGCAGGCGGGGCTATTTTTTCCCAGTTGAGACGCCCCTGCGCATCGATCAATAGCGGTGCTTGGAGTTGTTGCACGTTGACTGTGGCCGCGCTGACCTGTTGTTCGGCCAGATCGAAACTGGCTTGTTTGAGCTGAATTGAAGCGGCATCAAGTAAGGGCTGCTGGTCGGCATCAGTCAGTGCCAGATTGTCCAGCTGCAGGTTCAGGTCACGAATTTTTATCTGCACTTGTGGCTGCAGCTCCAGCTGGTAATAGCTACTCAGCTCCAGGCTGCCTTGCTGCAGGTGCAGTGGTAGCTGTTCGCGTACATAGGGCCACCAGCTGGCCAGTTGCAGCTCAGAAACTTCCAGTTGACCCTGACTGGACAGGGTTTGCAGGGAAAATTCGCCGCGCGTCTGGATGCGGGTGCCGTCGCCAGCTTCCAGTTGTAGGTCGAAAGAGGCAGGGTCAGGACGATCCAGTGTGAACTCGCGCAGCTGGAAGTTGATGTCACCCAGTTCGATGGTGACTGGCTGCTGCAGTCCCTGGTCCGCATAGGACAGGCGGGCCTGTTCAATCTGCACTTGCTCCAGTGTGAGCGGAAAGGGACGTGCGGGTTCTGCCGGCTTGTCATTGGTATTTTCCGGCAGGTCAAATAGTTGTAGCAAAGTCAGCTGACGTTCGGCGTCCAGCTCAATATGGGCGTAGGGTTGCTGCAGCTGGATTTCGCGTATATGAATCCGGCCTTGTAGCAGATTGCTCCAGTCCAGTTGAGCGCGAGCAGCGGCCAGCGCCAGCTCGGGTTCGGCATCACCGATTTGTAGCTGCCATAAACGCAGTTCAAGCGTTAGCGGGTTGAACTCGAGGCGCTGCAGTCGGGCAGCTTCGGTGGTGTAGCGTGCCAGCAACTGGTTGCCAGCAAACAGGCCGAGAGCGGGAGCGGCAAGAAACCCGAGCCAGCAATAGAGTGCGAACAGGCAGGGCAGAGCCCAGCCGAAGCCTCTGAGGAGTTTGCGCATCATGACGGCGAGTCCTGAATAACGAAATGACCTTATTATGCCCTAGCTTGTAGTGTCGTGCAGAAACGCGGTGTGGCTCGCTAGGCAATAGGCTACTGTCTGGCGTGTAAGAGCGGCTTTAGCCGCGACAGGAGCGCGGCCTTGTAGGTATCGTTCGCCACTACGCTTGCACTTAAGAGTTAGGGCAACTGTTGTCGGGGGCAAGCCCCCTCCTACAAAAGCGGCGTTCCTGCACGGAGACTGTACGGCATCCTGTGCGAAGGGGCTTGCCCCTGAGAGTTGGGGCAACTGTTGTCGGGGGCAAGCCCCTCCTATAGGGAGCAGTGTTCACCCGGTTGTCTTGTGCGGCTTGCCATCAGGTAGGCTATGGGCTGGTGCGCTTTACCGCTCCAACGCAAGGGCAACGCCCTGGCCGCCACCGATGCACAGGGTCGCTAGCCCTTTTTTGGCATCACGGCGCTGCATCTCGTACAACAGGCTGACTAAAATGCGGCAGCCGGATGCTCCGATTGGGTGGCCAAGGGCAATGGCCCCGCCGTTGACGTTGACGATATCGGTATTCCAGCCCAGTTGCTGGTTAACGGTCAGCGCCTGTACGGCAAAGGCTTCATTGGCTTCGACCAGTTCCAGGTCAGCCAGGTTCCAGCCAGCTTTGGCCAGGCATTTTTGTGTGGCGGGGATCGGGCCACTGCCCATTACCTCTGGCTCCACACCTGCGCTGGCGCTGGCGGCAATACGTGCCATGACAGGCAGATCAAGCTCTTGGGCCTTGCTGGCGCTCATCATCAGCACCGCCGCCGCGCCATCATTCAGTGTGGAGGCGTTGCCAGCAGTAACAGTGCCATCTTTTTTAAAGGCAGGGCGCAGTTTGGCCAGACTGTCGGTGGTGGTACCGTCCCGTGGCTGCTCGTCAGTGGTAAAGGACAGTGGCTCTCCTTTACGTTGTGGAATCAGTACGGGAGTGATTTCTGCATTGAGGCGGCCAGCCGTAATCGCAGCGACCGCTTTTTGTTGTGAGGCTGCGGCAAAGGCATCCTGCTGTTCGCGGCTGAAACCATGACGCTCGGCCAGGTTTTCTGCGGTGATGCCCATGTGATAGTCGTTAAATGCATCCCAGAGGCCGTCAATGATCATGCTGTCGAGCATTTGCGCGTGCCCCATGCGCAGTCCGGTACGAGCCTTGGGCAGAACATAAGGAGCCAGGCTCATGTTTTCCTGACCACCGGCAATGACCACTTCGGCGTCACCGCAACGAATGGTCTGCGCCGCCAGTTGCAATGCCTTGAGGCCCGAGCCGCAGACTTTGTTCAAGGTCATGGCGGAAACCTGCACGGGCAGACCGGCCTTGATCGCTGCCTGACGGGCGGGGTTTTGACCGCTGCCAGCGGTCAGCACCTGGCCCATGATGACTTCGTCCACTTGCCCGGGAGCAATGCCACTGCGCTCCAGCAAAGAGCGGATAACGGTAGCACCCAGTTCTTCTGCGGGTATTTGGGCCAGGCTGCCCTGAAAGCTGCCGATGGCAGTACGGGTGGCGGCGACGATAACAGCATCTTGCATGGATAACCTCGTGTGTTGTTGTTTTCTTTGGTTCGTGTGCTGAACAAGAAGGTCACTCGGAAATATCGCCCGGATCGTAGCAGATGGCTACGGCCTGGCAGAATATTGGAGTTGGCCCCAAGCAAGACTAGGATGCCGCAGGCGTTTTGTCACTCCTGTCAGCGAGGGGTGCTGGTGTTGCGAAACAACTCTGCCAGCCCCCGTGTTGAGCTGTCAGCCTGCTGATCGGCGGCAGCGTCTTGCAACAGGGGGAAAATATGATTGCCCAGTTCTTTACCCAGCTCTACGCCCCATTGGTCAAAGGCATTGATGCCCCAGATGACACTCTGGATATATACCTTGTGCTCATACAGGGCAATCAGGGCACCCAGACGTTGCGGGTCCAGTTGTGGCAACACCAGCGTATTACTTGGGCGGTTTCCGGGGATCACTTTGTGTGGCGCCAGACGGGCGGCCTGTTCATTATCCATACCGCTGGCCAGTAACTCGGCAGTTGCCTGTGACAGAGATTTGCCGCGCATTAGCGCCTGGCTTTGTGACAGGCAGTTGGCATACAGCCACTGTTGGTGATCGGCTACCGGGTTCTGGCTGCATGCGGCAATAATAAAATCAGCAGGAATCATCTGTGTGCCTTGCAGCAACAGCTGGTGGTAAGCGTGCTGGCCATTGGTGCCGATATTGCCCCAGATGACGGGGCCGCTGGTGTAGTTCAGTGGCTGGCCGTCATGACGCACTTGCTTGCCATTGGATTCCATATCCAGCTGTTGCAGGTAGTCAGGCAAGCTGCGTAAATAATTGTCATATGGCAGAACGGCCTGACTTTGTGCTCCATAAAAATTGGCATACCAGATCCCGAGCAAAGCCATAATCACCGGCATATTGTGCTCCAGTGGCGCATCCAGTGCGTGCAGATCCATTGTATGGGCACCCTGCAGCATGGCGGTAAAATGCTCCATGCCGACCATCAGTGCAATGGGCAGGCCGATTGCCGACCACAGGGAATAGCGACCGCCGACCCAGTCCCACATGGGCAGAATGTTTTCTGTGGCAATGCCGAACTCGACAGCTTTTTCCACATTGCTGGACACTGCGACAAAATGACGAGCCAGTTGGGTTTCCGGGCAGCCGTGATCCAGCATCCACTGACGTGCGGCGCGGGCATTTTTTAGAGTTTCCAGCGTGCCAAACGATTTGCTGGAAACAATGAACAGAGTGCACTTGGCATCCAGTTTGCGTACCAGCTGATAGAACTCGCTGCTGTCGATATTGGCCAGAAAGTGACAGTTGAGCCGCTCAACAGCAAAAGGCTGCAGGGCTTCGACGGCCAGTTGTGGGCCGAGAAAGGAGCCGCCAACACCAATGTTGACCACATCGGTAATGCGCTCTTTGGTAAAACCTAGCCACTGACCACTGTGCACTTGTTCCACCAGCCGCGCCATGTCGGCATGGGCCTGGTGGACGGTAGCCGTGATGTCTTCATCATTCAATAACAGGGGGGAGTTGGCAGGGCGGCGCAGAGCGCTGTGCAGGGCAGCACGGTGTTCGGTGGTGTTGATTGGATCACCACGGTATTGCGCCCGCAATGCAGCAGGAACGCCAGCCTGTTCGGCCAGTTGCAGCAGCAGTTGCAGTGTTTGCTGGTCCAGCAGGTTTTTTGAATAGTCCAGCAACATGTCCTGATGAGTAATGGACATGCGGGCAAACCGTTGCGGGTCATCAGCAAAAGCTCTACGCATGCAGAAATTCTGCATGGCCGTGTGTTTGTCTTGCAACGCTTGCCAGGCCGGTAGTACGACGGGGTCGATGGGAGAAAGATCCTGCTGCATCCAGATTTCCTTTTGCCAGGTCCAACACAAGAAAGGGCGTGCTTCACTTGCCGGTATACGCCTTTACTGCCATGTTGGAAAACATATGCGAATTATCTTAAAGGTTAACACTGTAGGCGCGGGCAGGGGCAAGAGATTGCCAATCTATTGATCTGGGTACGGAAAACAGCCAGTGCCTGTTGTGCATTTCACAGGATATTTTACCCCGGATAGCAACAGGCTCCCGGAGTGCGGGAGCCTGTTGCTGGGCAGTACGGTTGGTGGATCAGGCCAGCTGCACTGGAATGGCGTTGCTGCTATGGCTGAGTGAGCCGTCAGCGGCCATGTAGAGCAGGCGCGGCTGGTGTGTATCCAGCTCGTGCTCTTCGTAGTTGCAGTAGGCACAGATGATCAGGCGGTCGCCGACGCTGGCTTTGTGTGCTGCCGCGCCGTTGACAGAAATGATGCGTGAACCGGCCTCGCCGCGAATGGCATAAGTGGTAAAACGCTTGCCGTTGTCGACGTTGTAAATCTGGATTTGCTCATATTCGCGAATGCCGGACATATCCAGCCAGTCGCCATCAATGGCGCAGGAACCTTCGTAATCCACAACTGCGTGAGTGGCAATGGCCCGGTGCAGCTTGGCTTTGAGCAGTATGGTTTGCATCAGTGTTTCTACCTCTAAGTGTAATGTAGCGCAGCAAGCCGTCAGAAAAGGGTGGATCAGGGGTTTACGGCAAATGCGATATTGTCGATCAGGCGTGTTTTACCAAGAGAAGCAGCGGCCAAAATAACCAGCTGGCGGCTGTCTGCACTGGCTGGTTGCAGGCTATAGGCCTCGCGTAGCTCCAGATAATCCGGTTGCATGCCTGCTGCAATCAGGGCCGCAGCAGTTTGTTGTAGCAGGGCATTATAGTCACGTTCGCCTGACTGTATCCGGGCAACGCTTTGTTGTAGGCACTCATGCAGGGCAGGTGCGGTTTTACGTTGCGCGGCGTCAAGATACCCGTTTCGTGATGATAATGCGAGTCCGTCAGTGTCGCGCACAATCGGTGCGCCAATGATCTCGATTGGCATGTTCAGCTCGCTAACCATCTTGCGGATCACTGCCAGCTGCTGAAAGTCCTTTTCGCCGAACACGGCCAGATCGGGCTGGACCATGTTGAATAACTTGCTTACCACAGTGGCGACGCCATCAAAGTGACCGGGGCGACTGCCGCCACAGAGGCCTTCGCTGACATCCGGCACATGCACCAGAGTGTGCTTGGCCATGCCTTGTGGATACATCAGCGCATCGGTCGGTGTGAACAGCAGGGCGCAACCTGCGGCGCGCAGCTTGTCTTGATCATCGGCCAGAGTGCGCGGGTAGCTGTCGAGGTCCTCGTTGGGGCCAAACTGCAACGGATTAACAAAAATGCTGGCTACAATAAAGTCGGCATGTTGTCTGGCTGTTTCGATCAGCGACATGTGGCCGGCATGCAGGTTGCCCATGGTGGGTACCAGGGCGATGCGCTGGCCGTTCTGGCGTGCCTGACGAACCTGTTCGCGCAGGGCTTGAATAGAGTCAACGGTAATCATGGGTCTCAGGCTTTAAATTCGTGTTCCGGAGCGGGGAAAAGCCCCCCTTTGACAGCATGGCTATAGGCGGCAATCGCGCCCTCAATCGAGTCGGCATCCTGCATGAAGTTATGCACAAACTTGGGCGTAAAGCCACTCAGGGAAAGCCCCAGCATGTCGTGCACCACCAGCACCTGACCGTCCGTGTCGGGGCCGGCACCAATGCCAATCACTGGTACACCGGCAGCGGTGGTGACTTCAGCAGCCAGACTGCTCGGCACGCACTCAAGCAGCAGCATCGCCGCGCCAGCCCGCTCCAGCGCCAGAGCATCGGCTTTGAGCTTGTCAGCCGCCGCCGCATCACGGCCCTGTACCCGGTAACCGCCAAAAACATTGACGGATTGCGGTGTCAGACCGAGGTGGATGCAGGCGGGAATGCCGCGTTGTGCCAGTCCGGTGACAGCTTCACAGAGCCAGTCGCCACCTTCCAGTTTGACCATATGTGCCCCAGCACGCATCAGCATGGCACTTTGACGATAAATTTCTTCCAGCGTGGCGGTACCCATAAATGGCAGGTCGGCCACAATCATGGCGTTTTTATTACCGCGCTTGACGCTGGCTGTGTGGTAGGCCATGTCTTCAATGGTGACTGGCAATGTGCTGTCTCGTCCCTGCAGGACCATACCCAGCGAGTCGCCAACCAGCAGCATTTCGATGCCGGCAGAGCAGGATGTGGCTGCAAACGTGGCGTCATAGCAAGTCAGCATGGTGATTTTGTCACCGCGAGCTTTTTGTTCCAGCAAGGTGGTCAGGGTTATGTCCGGCATGGTTGCTGTTCCTCTTTGCGATTACCGCCCGGGTAAGCGGCGCAGTTTTGATGCAATGCAGTGCATGAAATCATTGTTGTTATGGTGTCAGACGGTACAGGCTGCTGTCTTGTGGGCATTGTAGCAACAGGTCGACCAGCAAGCGTCCATCGGGTAATAGTAAATCGGCTGAGGATACCTCAGCCAAAGGGTATAAGACAAAGGGCCGCATATGCATATGATAGTGGGGAACCTGTAGGCGCTCATGTGCAATGGACTGTTGGCCAAACAGTAAAATATCCAGATCCAGCGTGCGCGGACCCCAACGCTGGTCTTTGCGCTCGCGCCCGTGTTCCAGCTCAATGGACTGCAAGTGCGTCAATAAATCGAGCGGGTCTAGCCCGGTTTCCAGCAATGCAACAGCATTGGTATAGCGCGGCTGGTCAGCGGGACCGAGTGGCGCACTGGAATAGAGTGAAGACGCTTTTACCAGCCGGGTTTGCGGCAGCCGGTGCATGGCTTGCATGGCCTGCTCCAGCTGTTGACGTGAGTCGCCCAGATTGCTGCCCAGTCCGATATGAACATGCTGCATCAGTGATCGGCTCCGCTAGGGCTGGAAGCGCGTGATTTACGCTTGCGTGGGCGGCGACTTTTGCGAACCGGACCACTGAGCTCACTGATCATGCGGCGGCGTTCAGGCTCGCTGGCAAACTGGTACTCAGTCCACCATGCGCTCAGGTTGTCGGTGTCTTCACCTGCTTCTTCGCGCAGCAGCAAAAAGTCATAGGCAGCACGGAAGCGGGGATGGGCCAGTACTGTTTCGGCGCGTTTGCCGTAGCGATAGGGCAGGCGCTCCTGCAAGGCCCAGATTTCCTGCATTGGTGCAGTAAAGCGCTTGGGAATGGCAATCCGCTGTATTTGCATCGGCATCAGCATGTGTGCCGCCTTTTGCATGGCTGGCACGGGGGCTAGCCCTTCGGCGCGGCATTGGGCAATCAGGGGCAGCAGTGCAGGCCAGAGCAAGGCTGCAAACAGGAAAGCAGGCGTGATTGTTTTGCCTTGGGCCAGCCGAGTATCGGTGTTACGCAGGGCGAGGCGGACCAGATTGATGCAATAGTCACCGTCCTCTTCCTGTATTTCTCGGGCGCTCAGTGGAAACAGCGGAGCAAACAGGTTGTATTCCTGCAGCAAAACAAAACTGTCTTCGGCACTGCCATTGAGAAACACCTTGAGCACTTCTTCATACAGACGGGCTGCCGGTATGTCGGCCAGCATGTGGGCCATCCGGTGGATCGGAGCTGCTGTAGCTTCCGGCAGCCTGACCTTCAGCTTGGCGGCAAAACGGATGGCACGCAGCATCCGAACCGGATCTTCCTGGTAGCGGGTTTCCGGGTCGCCAATCAGGCGCAGGGTGCGCTTTTTCAGGTCGGCGACGCCATCAGTAAAGTCATGTATCACGCGATTGCTTGGGTCGTAATACAGGGCGTTGATGGTGAAGTCGCGGCGCAGCGCATCTTCCTCCAGCGTGCCATACACGTTGTCACGCAGAATACGACCACTGCTGTCTTGCACGGCACGACCTGAAGCGGCGTCACGGGCCGTGTGGTTGCTGCGGAATGTGGCGACTTCGACCATCTCGCGACCAAACAGCACGTGCACCAAACGGAAGCGACGACCAATAATGCGCGAGTTGCGGAATATGTTGCGCACTTGTTCTGGCGTGGCATTGGTCGCAACGTCAAAATCTTTTGGATGCTCGCCCAGCAGGGCATCGCGGACGCAGCCACCGACCAAAAACGCCTGATAACCGGCCTCTTGTAGACGGGCGGTGACACTGACAGCGTTACGACTGAACAGGTTGATCGAAAGGCCGTGTTGCTCAAAGCCTATGAGCTGCGCTTTTTGGGTGGTCGTTTGGCGGGGTTTGCGCAGAGTGCGAATCAGCTTTTTCAGCATGGTAGAGGGCCTGTTGTGACTGGCTGGTGTGAGTTTGGGCAGTCCGGGTGGGTGGTGAGAAGCGGACGTGCCATATCAAGGCAGCAGCAGGTCGCCAGCAGATAAGAAAGGTATAAGGAATTCATGGAGGCGGATTCTAGCACTGCCAGCGCCCGGGGTGAATCTGGAAAGGGACAGAATGGGTAGAAATAAAAAAGGAGGCCGGGGCCTCCTTTTGTCTACAGCTGTGCTTTCAAGTTGTTATTTTTGTTGTCTGGGCATTTTTTATTGTTGTTGCGCCTGAGTTTGTTAGCTATTGCTGTGAAGATCAGCGGATTGCTTTGAATGCTGACGTTGTCAGTGACCATCGCCTGTGCCTTGCTCGGCTGTTGTTTTTGTTGTTCCAGTACGGCAGTGCTGCAACAATCCTCTTCAAAGTAATCAGTTGATTGCCTTCTCCTGCTTTTTGTTATTTTTGCGGAGTTGGTGTTGTTTTTATTTTTTTGGCATTTTTGTTTTTGTTATGCGTAAGCTTTAAGCAGGTGTTGTGCCATGTTGTGCAACTATTTGATTTTGAAAGGTGTGGTGATTTTTAAGAGTTGATGGATAGAAGGAGATAGTGGAGAAGTGTTACCCGGCTACACGGCAAGTGTTACCGTTTGCAGGCCGGGTAACGAGGATGGGGTGCAAGTTGGCGGCGTGGGCCCAAAAAGCTGGTTACACTGCCTGAGAAACTTCTTCTCCGCCGAGAGCTTCCAGCAGCTGTGGGATGAACTCTTGCAGGGTCAGCATCATCAAAACAAAGCTGGCATCAAATTGGCTTGCAGCATCGTCGCCGCCGTCTTGTTCGGCCTGAGTCTGCAGCAACTCTTCAAAACGCAGGCGTTTGATCGCCAGTTTATCGTCCAGCAGAAAAGATAATTTGTCTTCCCAGGCCAGCGACAGCACAGTCGCCAGTTTGCCAGCGGTAAGATGCATTTGTACTTCTTCGCTGGCCAGGTCTTCGCGCTTGATACGAATAATGCCACCATCTTCCGCGCTGTCGCGCAGCTCGCATTCGTCCAGCAGAAACAGGCCGTGGCTGGCTTCGTGGTTCTTCACCCAGTCCGTGTAGGTGGCTGTTGGAGCCTGTTTGACGTTGACCGGGCGTACAGGGAGGCTGCCCATGGCTTCACGCATGGCCGACAACAGCTCTTCGGCCCGTTTGCTGCTGGACGCATCTACATAGATGAAGCCGTTTTTGGCATCAATCGCGGCGCGAGTCACTGACTTGCGAATAAAAGCACGCGGCATCAGGGTCTGGACAATTTCGTCCTTGAGTTGGTCTTTCTCTTTTTTGTAGACCTTACGGGCCTCTTCTGCTTCGATCTCGTCGACCTTTTCTTGCAAGGCATCGCGCACGACAGAACCGGGCAGGATGCGTTCTTCCTGGCGGGCAGCAATCAGCATGAAGTTCTGGCTGGCATGGACGAGCGGGGCGTCTTCGTTTTTGCCCCAGGGCGCAACAAAACCGTAGGTGCTGGGAACCTGGCTGCCGCAAGCGCGAGCTGGCAGGGTGGCCAGAGCTGTTTCCAGTTCCTCGGCCTGCAGCGGCACCTCAAGATTCAAACGATAGACAAGCAAATTACGAAACCACATTAGACAGACTCCATATAAACAAGTGGTACATTATTCCCATCTGGGGCAGGCAAGCCAAGCAGAAACGTGTTGGCAGCAGATTTACTGCTGCTCTCCATCTTTTTGAAAATATTTACATTTAGGGCTTGCCAAAGGCCAAAAGGATGTCTATCATACGCACCACTTCGAGAGACAAAGGGTGATTAGCTCAGCCGGGAGAGCATCTGCCTTACAAGCAGAGGGTCGGCGGTTCGAACCCGTCATCACCCACCACTCTCTTGAAAGTAACGCGCAGTGGTAGTTCAGTTGGTTAGAATACCGGCCTGTCACGCCGGGGGTCGC
>CAZBXG010000006.1:42016-44895 GCA_964495925.1 uncultured Thiopseudomonas sp. | reverse complement strand
CTGGCCGACCAGGGCAACAGTGCTGCACAGAATGATCTGGCGTTGTTGTGCCTGGAGCAAGAACAATACGAGCTGGCTTTGCAGTACTTCAACTTGGCTGCCGCGCAGAACCATGCAGATGCTATGCATCACCTGAGTGCTTTGTATGAGACGGGCACAGGTGTTGAACCTTGTGCCGATACGGCGCTGGCCTGGCGTAGCAAAGCTGCAGCTTTTGGGCATCAGATTGCTCGCGTTCAACTGGATACGTTGTAGGCGGTTCGGCTGCAAGCAGATTTTGCTTAAACGGGACGATGCTCAACCAGCTAGGTTGGAGGCATTGCCAGAGCATGCGGCACAATGTATAGCGACAGCACTGTTGCTGGAAAACAAAGACATGGAGGAGAGAAAATGTCATGTTAAACATTCAACACCTGCTGCGTACTGCTGATACGCTGGAACAAGCCTTGCTGGCCATTGAAAAACATGGCCAGCAAGATGATGTGCTGTTTGACCTGTATCGCAACGCCGCCATTAAAAGCTTTGAGCTGTCGTTGGAAACCGCAGGCAAGTTACTGCGCAAAGCACTAAAAACCTACAGCGGCAACCCGCGTGATGTCGATAGATTGGTATTTAACGATGTGCTGCGCCATGCCGCTAAACATGCCTTACTAGAAACGCCTGAGGTTGAACGCTGGTTAACCTACCGTAGCAACCGCAACAACACCGCGCACGACTACGGTGAAGGCTTTGCGAATGAAACCCTAAAGCTGTTGCCAAAATACCTGCATGATGTGCGCCGACTTGCCCCTAAAATACAGGCGGTATTCGATGCCGCAAATTGATATTGCCCAGCTACAACTGCCTGCCAGCCATTTAACAACCTTACAAAGAATTTTGGCGCAACAGGTGCCACACGCTGAGGTCTGGGCCTATGGCAGTCGCGTGAAAGGCAGTGCCCACGAGGGCAGCGATCTGGACTTGGTGTTGCGCCAGCCCCAGGCGTTAAATCAACCCGTCGCAAACGGGCAGGCGCTGCTTGACGCCTTGCAGCAAAGCAGCCTGCCCATTTTGGTAGACGTTCATCAATGGGCGTACTTGCCTGAAGCGTTTCACACCAACATCCAGGCTTGCTATATCGTCATACAGCAGGCAGAGCAGCTCGCAGAGACGGTGTGCTAGCACCTACAAAAGCTCTGCTGTCCGGGGCAGCTCGCACGGCTGGCAGCTATTTTGTTGCAGGATGTTAATGCTTCGCATCCCGTGCTTGGTGTGGCAAAGCCATGTGCTAGTATGACTCCTTTTGCATCGGACAGAATTATGGAACGCACTGGTACCTTGTCACGCCCATGGTTGTTGCTGTTTGGCATGGCTGCCCTTGTCATCATCATTGGCGGACTCAAGGCGATAAGTCCGATCATCACACCGTTTTTGCTGGCCTCTTTCCTGACCATTATCTGTATTCCGCCACTGACCTGGATGCAGAGGCAGGGCATTCCGAGCTGGCTCACTTTTGTTTTGCTGTTTTCTACGGTGGGCTTTTCTTTCTTTTTGCTGTTTTTGGCGATCAAAGGTACGTCGGAAAGCCTGGTGCTGAAAGCGCCGCTGTATCAGGACCGGCTGGCGGCCCAGCTGTGGCAGCTGCGTGACCTGGCGGCCCATTATGGTGTGCCGCCGGAATTCATCCCGGATACGATTCCGCTACCCAACGTGAGTACCCTGACCGGCATGGCGCGTAACCTGGCTGGTGCGCTGGGGCAGTTCACCGCCTATACCTTCTTTGTGCTGTTGGTGTTTATGTTTTTGTTGCTGGAAGAACGCTCAATCATCAGCAAGGTTGAGGCGGCCTTTCCCGGCAAGAAAAGGGTGCGGGTACGGACGCGCAGCTTTTTGCGTTCGGTTAATCGCTACCTGGCGATCAAAACCACCAGCAGCGTGGCAACCGGCCTGATTGCTGGTATCGGTTTGTGGGTGATTGGTGTCGATTTCCCTATTTTGTGGGGTGTGTTGACCGGGTTGCTTAACTTTATTCCGACTGTTGGTTCCATTGCCGCAGCGGTGCCGCCGGTGCTGATTGCTTTTTTGGGGCTGGGCGTGCCGGAAGGTCTGATTACTCTGGCGCTGTATATTGTGGTTAATACGCTGATTGGCAGCATCATCGAGCCCAGATTCATGGGCCAGACATTGGGGCTGTCACCGGTGATTGTGCTGTTGTCGCTGCTGTTGTGGGGCTGGGTACTGGGGCCGGTGGGGATGTTGCTGTCAATTTTGTTGACGATGATTGTCAAGCTGGCCCTGGAGTCCAATCCGCACACCCGCTGGCTGGGTATCATGCTCAGTGATGGTGTGCGGTTAAAGAAAGGTGACGGGCTGGATGAGCTGGACTAGCAGCTCAAGGCAGTACCTGTACGAAGGGGCTTGCCCCTGAGAAAGTCATGACCATTGGCGCCGCAGCTCAAGCCATTGTCGGGGGCGAGCCCCCTCCTACAAAAGCGGTGTCCCTGCAGGAAAATTGTACGGCACCCTGTGCGAAGGGGCTTGCCCCTGAGAGTTGCGGCCAGCTACTGAGGTTGCGGGCAGCTACTAAGGGCTGGAGCAAGGCGTTGGGCGGGTTCTGTTTGCAGCTCGCTGTCCACCGGCAGCAGCTGGTCGTTGTCGTAGCGCATGACAAAGTTGTATGCCTCGCTGGCATCGGTTTCCTGAATACGAAATTCAACCAGTGCACCTTGCAGCAAGGCGCTGATCAGTTTTGCGGGTTCGCCGTTAACCTGTGCCTGACCACTTAGCTTTTGGTGCTTTTGTTTCAGCTGGATGCTGAAGTTTTTGCCGTCTGTGGCCTGCCATTGCCAGCTACCGGCAATTTGCGCGGGTACGATCCATTTGTACAGGTTGACGCCGCC
>CAZBXG010000006.1:24736-41916 GCA_964495925.1 uncultured Thiopseudomonas sp. | reverse complement strand
CCGCGAGCGTTGCGCTGCATGGCGGCTGCCACCACGATACGTCCGTCGCCACAGCCCAGATCGTAGAGGATGTCCTTGGATGTCACCTGGGCCAGGTCCAGCAGGGCATCGACGATTTTTTCATCGGTGGGCACATAGGGCACATCCAGCATGATTTCCGGTTCGTCGATGCTGTATTCATCCAGACTGAGCCCTTCGAGCATGGCGTCGTCCAGCAGGTAGTCCCGATCCGGGTCCTCGGAAAAGTCCAGCTCGTGCATGGAATATTCGTCAAAATCGTGGTCGTCGTACAAGGCGGACTCCTGCTGTTGAAAGGGTTGGCGCACGGTGGGCGGCCAATCAGGGTAACATATTGGCTTTTATGCTGCGGCTGTGGTGGGCAAAAGAGTGACGGGAAACAATATTAAAGTCTTGCATACATCGGACTGGCATCTGGGGCGTAATCTATATGGCCGCCGGCGTCAGGCCGAGTTTGCCGCTTTTCTGGACTGGTTGCTGGTGTGTATGGCCAGCCAGCAGGTGGATGTGCTGGTGGTGGCGGGGGATATTTTTGATACCAGTACGCCCGGCACGGCGGCGCAGGAGTTGTATTACCGTTTTCTGGCGCAGATAGCCGCTTCTGCCTGTCGGCATGTGGTGATTGTAGGTGGTAACCACGATTCGCCATCCTTTCTGGATGCACCATCCGGTTTGCTGCGGGCGCTGGATGTTCACGTGGTGGGGCAGGCGCTGGCTGATCCGGCAGAGCAGGTGCTGTTGCTTAAAAGTGCCAGCGGCGAGCCTGAGCTGATTGTGTGTGCAGTGCCTTATTTGCGCGACCGGGATATTCGTCAGGTAGAGGCGGGTGAAAGCATCAGGGACAAGGAGCAGAAACTGCTGGATGGCATTCGCGGTCACTACGCGGCGATTGGCGAGGCCGCCAGCGCATTGAATGCAGGGCTGGCGCAACCGGTGCCGGTGATTGGCACTGGCCATCTGTTTGCCGCAGGTGGACAAACCATTGATGGTGACGGCGTGCGCGAGCTTTATGTGGGCTCGCTGGCGCATGTGCACGCGGGGGTGTTTCCGGCGAGTTTTGATTATGTGGCGCTGGGGCATTTGCATGTGCCGCAAAAGGTGGGCGGGCAGGAGCATATTCGTTACAGCGGCTCGCCCTTACCGATGGGTTTTGGTGAGGCGAGGCAGCAAAAAAGCCTGTGTCTGGTGCAGTTTTCCGTGAATGAACAAGGTGCTTTTGTGCCAGAAATTGAGTTGCTGGATATTCCGGTGTTTCAGCGACTGGAGCATGTTTCTGGTGATCTGGCCGAGATTGGCGCACGTTTGCAGGCATTGCGTGCTGAAAATGAATCAGTCTGGCTGGAAGTGCTGTACAGCGGTGCGGAGATTGTCAGCGACTTGCGCGAGCAACTGGCGGAGCTGGTCGATGGCAGTGCGCTGGAGATTTTGCGTATTCGGAATCAGCGGGTTACTGCACAGGTGCTGGAGCAGCATGAGCAGGCGGAAACACTGGATGACCTGACCGAGCTGGATGTGTTTACCCGCTGTCTTGATGCCCACCAGATAGCGGACGAACAACGTGAGGAGTTACTACACAGCTATTATCAGGTGCTGGACGACCTGCGTGGCGAAGATGGCATGGCCGAAAGCGGAGATCAGTTGCTATGAAAATCTTGCAGCTACGCTTTCAAAACCTTAATTCGCTGGCGGGTGAATGGCTGATTGATTTTACTGATCCGGCATTTGCCGCTGAAGGCATCTTTGCTATTACCGGACCGACCGGAGCAGGCAAGTCCAGTATTCTGGATGCCATCTGTCTGGCGTTGTATGGACGCACACCACGGTTGGGCAAGATCACCAAAAGCAGCAACGAGATCATGTCGCGCCAGACCGGCGAATGCTTTGCCGAAGTGACGTTTGCCACCCAGAGCGGGCAGTATCGTTGTCACTGGAGCCAGCACCGTTCCCGGCGCAAGGCGGATGGTGAGTTGCAACAGCCCAGGCAAGAAATTGCCAATGCGCTGAATGGTGAGGTGCTGGAGTCAAAACTGCGTGAGGTGGAAGAAGCCGTCATCAGCATTACCGGTATGGATTTTGAGCGTTTTACCCGTTCGGTGTTGCTGGCGCAAGGTGGTTTTGCCGCATTTTTGCAGGCGGCACCGGATGCTCGTGCGCCGATTCTGGAGCAGATCACCGGTACCGAAATTTACAGCCATATTTCCATGCGTGTGCATGCCATGCAGCGTGAGCAGCGCGACCAGCTGGTCATGTTGCAAGCGCAGCATGAAGGCTTTCGCCTGTTGACGGCTGAGGAAGAGCAGGCACTCAATGAACAGCTGACGCAGGCCAGTGTGCAAAAACAGCAGCTGGCTGATGTGGTTGGACAGTTGGCAGAAGTCATCCAGTGGCAGCAGACATTGGCACAACTGCAGGCGCACATTGCTGGTTTGCAACAAGAGCAACGGCAACTTGATGCACAACGGCAGGCATTTATGCCCGAGCGTGAACGGCTGGCGCTGGCACAGCAGGCGGCGGAGCTGGAACCGGCACTGACTGAGCTGCAGGGCTTGCGCAATCAACTGGTTGCCAGCGAGCAACAGCTGGCCACAGAGCAGGAGGGTTTGCCGCAATTGCTTGCAACCCTCGAAGCAGGGCGGGCCGGGCAACAGCAGTCTGTGCAGGCGGTGAATGATGCACGAGCAGCATGGGCCGCCGCTGCTCCGGTATTGCGTGAAGTGCGGGTACTGGACTTGCAACTGCAACAAGGCAGGCAAAGTCTGGCCGACAGCGGGCAGAATCTTGATAAGGCGAACAGCGAGCTGGCGCAGACGAAATCCAGCCAGCTGCAACACCAGCAGCAGTTGCAGCAAGGTGAGCAGCAAGCCGCTGAGCTGGAGGAGTATTTTTGCCAGCATGCGGCGGACGAGTGGCTGGTGAGCGGGTTGGCAGGAATCGAACAGCAGCTGCAACAACTGCAGCACCATCATCAGCGTTTGCAGCTACAAGAGCAGGCGCGACAGCAAGCAGAGCACCGGCTGGCAGAAACACGGCAGCAGCTGGAGCAGCAACGCACCCACTGGGCACAAGCACGGGACAGCTTGCAGCAGGGACAAGATGAACTGGTTAGCCAGCAGGCTTGCCTGACCGAGTTATTGGCTGGTAGGCTGCTGCCCGAGTATCGGCGCGAGCGTGAACACCTGCTCGACAAGCGAACCTTGCTGGCACGTATTCAAAGCCTGGAAGAACAACGCCAGCAATTGCACGAGGGTCAGCCTTGTCCGTTGTGCGGTTCTGAAAGTCATCCTTATGCCGACGGACAAATTCCGCAGCCGGACCAACTGAGCGAGCAGATTCAGGCGCTGGAGCAGTTGATTGAACGGATTGAACAGCAGCAGGACAGCTGTCGCCAGCAAGAGCAGGCTGTGCAGCTGCTGCAGACAGCTTTTGCGGAAGCCAAAACGGTCGGATTGGGCTTGTCCACCCGGCTGGAAGGCTTGCAAGACAACCTTGATGAACATGACAGGGTAGTGATCAGCCTTGAGCAGCAGCTGGCAGAATATCAGCAGCAAACCAATGCAGCACTTGCTCCGCTGGGTGTGCAGCTGACCGAACAGCACAATGCTGCCGGATTACTGCAGCGGTTGCAGCAACGCCAGGTGCGCTGGCAGCAACAGCTGGGCTTGCAGCAGCAGCTGCAACAGGACAGACAGCAGCATGTGGCTGAAATAACCCGTTTGCAATCATTGCTTGAACTGTATGAGAACACTGTGCACAGCCTGCAACAAGAGCAGCAGGGTCTACGCAGCAGGCAAGAGGAACTGGGCCAGCGCCGCGCTCAATTGCTGAGTCAGGATGATGCTGATCAGTACGAACAGCAGCTGCAGCAAACGCTTGTCGTTGCCGAAAGCCGCCAGCAACAACTGGTAGAGCAAGCCAAAGCGGCGGAGCAAGAGCACACCAGGCTGCAGGAACGCATTGCTGTGCTGGAGCAACAGATAACTGATTGCCGTGCAAGGCTCGATAGCCATGAAGCCGGTTTTGTTGAGCTGTTGGCCACGCAGCAGTTTGCGGATGAAGCGGCCTTGCGTGCAGCCTTGCTGCCTGCTGACGTACGTCAGCAGCTACAGCAGCAAGCACAGCAGCTGGATCAGCAGCAGGCCACATTGCTGGCGCGCTTGCAGGAGCAGCAAGAGCACTTGCAACGGGAGCAGCAGCGTAACCTGACCAGCGAGCCGGCAGAAGCAGTGCAGGCCGCGTATGACCAGCGCAGCAGTGAGCTACAGGCGTTGCATGATCAGCTGGTCACCTTGACTCTGCGCCAGCAAGACAATGCCAGGGCACGGGATGAGCAAGCTGAAGCCGGGCAGGCGCTGGAACGGCAAAAAGAGGAATGCCGCCGCTGGAACAACCTGCATGAGCTGATCGGCTCGGCCGATGGCAAGAAGTTCCGCAACTTTGCCCAAGGGTTGACCTTCGAGCTGATGGTGGTTCATGCCAACCGGACTTTGCAGCAGATGACTGACCGTTACCTGCTGGTGCGTGATGTGAACGAACCGCTGGAGCTGAATGTGCTGGACAACTATCAGGCAGGTGAAGTCCGTTCGACGAAAAATCTGTCTGGCGGTGAAAGCTTTATTGTCAGTCTTGCGCTGGCGCTGGGCCTGTCGCGCATGGCCAGCCAGAATGTGCGGGTAGATTCCCTGTTTCTGGACGAAGGCTTTGGCACGCTGGATGAAGAAGCGCTTGATGTGGCACTCACCACGCTGTCTGGCCTGCAAGAGGACGGCAAGCTGATTGGAGTGATTTCTCATGTGCAGGCGCTGAAAGAGCGGATTGCCACGCGAATTCAGGTCAGGCCGCTCAGTGGCGGGCGTAGCCGGTTGGAGGGGCCGGGATGTGGGCAGAGTTAGGCGGATCAGCAGAAGGTGATGCAGTTGCTGAATAAAGTTTTTCTGTGCTATTTAGCAATAGCTTGGTGTGTCATAATGCCACTTTTCCTTGCCCTTTGATTTCGTGCTGCACTCACCGGATAGCTTTAGCACCATGCCAAGCGTTTACGATAACAAGCTGAAACAGCTGCAGCACGATTCTCGCAGGCTGGAGTGGCTCCTGCTCGGGTTTGGCCTGTTTCTGCTGGGCGGGCTTATTTTTGCCTGGCAAGTTGGTGAGGAAAAAAACATTCGCCAGGGCGAGTACAACCGGCTGTCTACCCAAAGTGGCATCATCTACAACGATTTACGGCGCCAGTTGATGAGCATCCGCGCCTCACACTTTAACCTGCAGGCCGAGCTGCTGTCTGAGGGCGCGGGCTTTGAGCAATCCAGAGTCTTTGTTGACAAGCGTTTGCGTGCTTTTGTGCAAACCATTGTTGGGGTGCGCAGTGTCCTCCTGCTTGACGAACAGGCGCAGATTCTGGCCAGCAGCGACCCGCTACAGCAACACGGCAGCCTGGCAGACCATGAACTGGTACAGCGAGTCATGCGGGAACAGCAAGCCGGTTTCCTGTATGTCAGCCAGCCCTATGCACTCACTGAAAACCTGCTAACAGTTACTTTGGGCAGTGTGATGACGGATGAACAGGGAAATTTTGCCGGTATGGTGCTGACGGAGTTGAGCCCGGTAGAAATAGGCACCCTGCTTGGTGCGGTGTTCTACGCGGAAGACATGCAGGCGAGCATCACGCATGCCGAAGGCGCTGTCATTCTGGTTGAGCCCAGCTCTGTGTACTTCCCGGGGATGGATTTGTCCAGTCCACAGAGTATGTTTATGCGTCATGTGCGCAGCGGTAACAATATCAGCTTGCAGGAAGGCGTAGTGTTGGTGGGCGGCGAAAAGCGGATGCTGATTCAGCAAACCATCATGCCAGCCGAGTTGAACATTAGCGATGCTCTGGTCATCACTATTAGTCGTGATCATAATGCGGTTTTCGCCATGTTTCATCGAGACCGCTGGCTGGTCAGTGGGCTTTATCTGTTGCTGGCCTGTGTTAGCGTCGGTGCGATGCTTTTTTGGCAACGCAAGAGCCGACAGCTGTTTCGGGAGCTGCGCAAAGCTCAGAAGAAAACGGTTGCCAGCAATGCCCAGCTGGTGCGGAGCAACCTGCAGCTGAAGCAGCAAACGGAAAATATGCGGTCGCTGGCTTTTCTGGATGAGCTCACCAACATTGCTAACCGCCGCCACTTCAACCGTAGCCTTGAAGCGGAATGGCGACGCTGCCAGCGCGAGGGACAGCCTCTTTCGGTCATCATGCTGGACGCCGATTATTTCAAACAGTTCAATGACCTGTATGGCCACCAGCAGGGTGACCAATGTCTGGTTGCGATTGCTGACTGCTTAAAGAACAGTCTGACCCGTTCGCATGACCTGCCAGCCCGCATTGGTGGGGAGGAGTTTGCCTGTTTATTGCCTAATACTCCCTTGCAAGGGGCGCTGGTCAAAGCAGAGCGTATTCGTGCCGAAATTGAAGCGCTGGCCATACCGCATACCAACTCTTCTGTATTGCCGGTGGTCACGGTCAGCATGGGTGTGGCCAGTGCAGAGCCGCAGCCGGGGCCTGGCTATCTGGAGTTGCTGGCCGAGGCTGATGATGCGCTGTATCAGGCCAAACGTCAGGGGCGCAATCAGGTCTGCACTCTGCAGCAGGTGCGGTAACCAGTCATCAGATAGCCGGAAGCGTGTGGTTGGTGTGGTTTTTTCTCAGTTTAGTCGGGTGGTTCCCGGGTGTAATGACAAGCTGAACGGGCCGGCCAATGGTAAGCTGTGGCTAACACGAATAGCTGATGTTGAACTCAGATCAATCGGGCTGCCTTGCAGTCAAATATTTATCAGAATCCGCCAAATACCCTCTCCTGAACACGTCCAAAGCAAGCCAGGTACGGGCGGATGCGAAGCGAGTAATGTTTATGCAAATCTGGATTGATGCCGATGCCTGTCCACGACTGGCACGGGATCTGGTGGTACGCTTTGCGCTAAAGCGTAATTTGAATGTGGTGATGGTGGCGGGCCAACCGCAACAAAAGCCTGCTTTTGCCTGTGTGCAGCTGGTGGTAGTGCCGAGTGGGCCGGATGCCGCAGATGATCATATCGTTGAGCAGGCGCAGCCGGGGGATCTGGTCATTTGCAGTGATATTCCGTTGGCTGACCGTCTGCTGAAAAAAGGCGTGGCAGCGCTCGACCCGCGTGGACAGGAGTTTACCGAGAAAAACATGGGCGACCGTTTGGCCACCCGCAATCTGCTGGCTGACTTGCGTGATGGCGGCCAGATATCCAGTGGCGGTCAGCCCACTTATGGCGAGCGTGACAAGCAACAGTTTGCTAATGCGCTGGACCGGATCTTGACCCGTCTGACCCGTTAAGTATCGGGTTTACAGCGTGGAGCTGTATACGGTTGCTGGGTGTGTCAAAACTGGTTTCGGCAGGCAGCCTGCTCACATTTGCCCGCCGGTCCAGTCAGGGGCAGCTGCTATTTCTTGCCTAGAAACGAACCCAGAATACCTCGCACAATTTGTCGGCTAATCTGGTTGGTTGCCTGACGAATGGTGCTTTGTACAACTTTGCCGGCGATATCGCCCAATACACCACCTGTAGCATTGGCGACACTTTTACTGGCAGCTTTCTTTGCAGGAGCGGCTTTCTCTGCGGCCTGGGCTTCTTGCGCGGATTTTTCTGCACGGGCCTGCAAGATTTCGTAGGCGGATTCACGATCAAAGGGTTTGTCGTAGCGACTGCCCAGCCCGGATTGGCGCACCAGCTGCTGGCGTTCATTGTCGGTCAGTGGTCCGACGCGGGATTGTGGCGGCACAATCGCCACTTTTTGCACCATGCTGGGTGTGCCTTTGTCTTCGAGGGTAGCAAACAGGGCTTCACCAATGCCCAGACCAGTCAGCTCCTGCAATGTGTTGATATCAGGGTTTGGACGGAAGCCATCAGCCACGGCCTTGAGTGACTTCTGTTCCTTGGCGGTGAATGCGCGCAAACCGTGCTGCACACGCAAACCGAGCTGGGCCAACACGGCATCGGGCAGATCGGCGGGTGATTGGGTAACAAAATATACACCCACGCCTTTGGAGCGAATCAGGCGCACAACTTGTTCAATACGGTCTTGTAACGCTTTAGGCGTGCCCTTGAACAGCAGGTGGGCTTCGTCAAAAAACAGGGCCAATACCGGCTTGTCAGCATCACCACGCTCGGGCAGTTGCTCGAACAGTTCCGATAACAGCCAGAACAGGAAGGTGGCGTACAGCTTGGGCGCTTCATGCACCAGGCGGGTCGCGTCCAGCACATGAATGGTGCCACGGCCATCAACCGATGGCTGTAAAATATCACCCAGCTGCAAGGCCGGCTCACCAAAAAACTGGTCGGCCTGTTGCTGTTCCAGCGTGGCCAGTTTACGCAACATGGCATTGGCTGACTGACGGGTAAACAGGGCGCTGTCATCACCCAGTGCCTGCGGGTTGTCCAGTAGATGGGTGATCATGGACTTCAGGTCTTTCATGTCCAGCAAGAGCAAGCCATCGCGATCGGCCACTTTGAAGGTGGTGTAGAGCACGGCTTGCTGGGCGTCGGTCAGTTCCAGCAGATTGGCTAGCAGTAGCGGCCCCATATCACTGATGGTGGTGCGTAGTGGGTGGCCCTGACTGGCAAATACATCCCAGAAACACACCGGATAGCCCTTGGGTGAATGTTGCAGCCAATCCATGCTGGCAATGCGCTCGGCGATTTTTCCACTGGGTGAGCCAGCAGCAGCGATGCCACTCAGGTCGCCTTTGACATCGGCGGCAAACACCGCAACCCCGGCATCGCTGAATTCTTCCATCAAGCGTTGCAAGGTGACGGTTTTTCCGGTGCCTGTGGCACCAGCAATGATGCCGTGGCGGTTGGCCAAGCGCAGGGAGTGGCCAATGGGGTCATGGTTGAGCAGGTTTTCACCCAGGGTAAGCAGTCGGGGGGCGGTCATGGCAATCTCGTGATTGGGTAAACAAACTATTATGGGGCAAGCTTAGCAAACAACAGGTTGCGTGGCTGATGTATGTGTCAGGGCTCGAACTTGCGAATGCGCTCAGCGGTGTCTGGATGGCTGGACAGCATGTGTAGCAACCGTCCGGTGCGAGATGTGTGCTGGGTGCTGTTGCCGGTCAGACGGCGCATAATATTGGCGAAATGCTGGGTGTTGATGGCCTGCTGCCGCATTTGCTGTAAGGCAAAGTCGTCGGCTTCGTTTTCCATATCGCGGGAGTAAGCCATGTTCATCAGGAGGGCCGGTGCGGCGGCAATGGTTTCCGAGGCGGCAGAAATATCACCCGTGATGGCAAACAGTCCCCAATACAACAGGCCGTTTTGCACTATCCGGCGCAAGCCGTGCTGGTATTCGACGTGGCCAATTTCATGGGCCAGCACTGCGCTAAGTTCGTTGTCATCCTGCGCGAGGGCAACAATATCATCGGTAAACACCATGTCACCGCTGGGCAGGGCAAAGGCGTTGGCACCAATATTTGGTGCATGGCGAAAATGCACGCGCAGGGGCAGATCCGGATGTGCCGTTAATAGTGGGGCAAAGTGCGCTTGTAACTGTTGTTGACGCTCTACGGACAGCTTGCTGGGTTGCAGTGCGATACGATCGAGCATTTCCATGCTTTGTTTGCCGATATGCTGGCTGATCGAGTCGGGCAGTACATTGACGATCAGGCGGGCTGCCAGTGGTGCGCCCTGGGTGGCTCCCAGATATAGTGTCAACAGCAGGACTAGGCAAGCACTGACAATCCAACGCCAGTGTGACTCCAGCTGATGCAACCAGCCGGAACTGCCCAGAGCGCCAACGGGTGTTTTTTGCCGTGATAGTTGACGCACCAGTATGTCTAAAGCCTGATGGTGTTCGCTGGAAAAGCTTGCTCCGTCAGCAAAGCTGACCTGGCGGGCAGTGTTACCCAGGCGTGCAGCAATCTGGACTTCTTCTGGCGCATAGTTGCGCTGCTGGTTGCCGTAGTTGAGGCACAACTGGCCGTCAGTATTCAGGTACAGTTGTGCCGGATAGCGACGGGCGGTTTGCCCATCAAAGCAGTATCCCTCAATGTGCATCATTAAATGATCGCTATGTCCATATCAAACATGTCGCCCAACTCTTGTCCGAGGGCGTTAATTTGTTCGGCCTGTGCATTGGCAAATTTGCCGAGGTCGCCGCTGATGACGGCGGTGGTGCAGGAAGCGCGGTAACTGGCCATGCGTACCTTGGCCCAAGGTGTGTACATGCCCAGAGTCAACAGGATTAGCAGGCTGTTGGTGAAGTAAATCCAGATGGTTGTGCGTTTGCTCATGTTGGATTCGAGCCGGTTTCCGGCCAAGCCAATATTGTTGAGATACAGGTTGGTCAGGCCAGCCTGAAAATAGCCAAATACCAGAATGTAGCCGACCAGAGATGCCAGCGGGTTGATAGCTACGGCTAACAAACCTGCAACCAGAATGGTCAGCAAGACTTTGAAACCGAACAGGTAATAATCTGTCAGCGAGCCGTGAAACTGAAAGGCGGCTAAGCCATAGCGGCTATTTTCTACTTGATATTGATGCTTTTTCTGCAGACTCAGGGGCAAACCGAGAGAAAAGGTAATCAGTGACACAAACGGCCAGAGCAACACGACTTTGGCAGCGCCAAGATAATCTCCGACAAAGTTGAAGCGCACCCCGCGGTAGGAGGTGTTGATCGCGTTAAAACGCAGCGAGCGGGACAAAACCCAGGGAAACAGCGGAATAAACACCAGCAACAACAGCAGGCTGAGCATCAATGAAACATGTGAGGAAAGATTCCAGACAATCAACGCGGCAAACGCAATGATGCGACCTTTAAGAATGGTGACCGGATTGGCCAAATATTGAAAATTGTTGCCATCCAGCAGGGTGTTGCCATAAAAATACTGGCGGTTGCGCACCTTTGCCCATGCTGAATAAATGCCGAGAGTGAGCACGGTAAGCACCACATTGATGATCCAGATGCCAAAGTATTCACGGCCATTGCCGGTGAACTCCAGCGGCACATGTCTTGAGCGTGGCGGGTGTAGGCGGTCTTCCGGGGCCAGTGGTGCGCCGAGGCCGTGACTGCTGGTCTTGGGTTTGACTGGGACTGGCGTGTCAGGCAGTACATCAAATCGTGCTGGCCCGCTGACTGGCTGTACTGCCGGAATTGGCTCTTCTTCGGGTGTTTCGAGCGGTTCCAGTGTCAGCTCAAACTCTGCCTCAACACCTGTGGCTATGCCAAATTGAGCCAGTTTCTTGCAGTAGGCTTCGGCCTTGTCATGCGTCAGGTTTTTTTTCAGCACAACTTGCGGGTTGCTATAAAACTGACGCAACTGGGTGTCATTCAGTTTCAAAACTCGACGCAAATTGGTTTGTACTTGCTCCAGGCTGAAGCCGGGCAGAGGTTGCGGTCTAAATACCAGACGGTAGTGCTGCATGGGAATCACTCCATGATTAAAAGGCTCAAGTGTAAACCTCGAATGCGGGTCTGTACCAGTGGTGTGGTGTTTCTCAGGGGCAAGCCCCTTCGCACAGGGTGTGGGGCAATACACGACCTCCGTGTAAAGCCGTAGTTTTTATGGGAGTCGCTTCAGCGGTAATTATTCAGCGTTTCCTTGGCTGTGCCGCTCACCGGGTTGTGGTTAATGGTTGCACCGACATAGTGCGAGTGCTTTTTTGCCTTGCGTTGGGTCATACCGGGTTTGGACACTCGACATATTCATGTTCGATGCCGAAGCGGGTCGCCAGCCATTCGCCCAGTGCCTGCACGCCATAACGTTCGGTGGCGTGGTGGCCAGCGGCAAAATAGGTAATACCGTTTTCCAGTGCACTGTGGGTGCTGTGCTCGGAAATCTCGCCGGTAATAAAGGCGTCCACTCCGGCAGCGATGGCGTGCTCAATATAGCTTTGTGCGCCACCGGTACACCAGCCGACCGTGCGAATGGGTTTGCCGGCATCAATAACCATGGGCGTGCGTTGCAACGCGCGGTCAATGACAGCGGCAAACTCTGCGCTGCTCAAGGGCTGCGCCAGCTCGCCAATCAGGCCGACGCTGCGCGGATTTCCCGCTTGCAGCGGGCCGGTCACTGTCAGGCCCAGTCGTTTGGCCAATTGTGCGTTATTGCCGACTTCGGCATGAATATCCAGTGGCAGGTGATAGGCGATCAGGTTGATGTCGTGTTGCAGCAGGCTTTTGATCCGGCGTTGTTTCATGCCGGTCAGTACCGGATTTTCGCCTTTCCAGAAGTAGCCGTGATGCACCAGAATGGCATCGGCTTCACGCTCAATGGCGGCATCAATCAGGGCCTGGCTGGCGGTCACACCGGATACAATGCGACGGATTTGTGGACGGCCCTGCACTTGTAAGCCGTTGGGGCAATAATCGCTGATACTGGCTGCGTCAAGATATTCATCCAGTGCTGTTATCAGCTCAGTGGTACTGATACTCATAAAGGCTCCTTGATCAAGTTGCCGGCCATTATGCCTTCTTTTTGTTATCGGCGTGGTCATGTGCTTGGGGCGCGTGCCAGACCTGACTATAATGCCAGCAGAATTGTTATTGTGAACCATCAAGGGGCTTGTATGCGGGAGCAGTTGCGGCAACTGGGCTGGCCAGTGCTGTCAGGAGTGCTGGCAGCTTTGGTAATTATGGGCTGGTTTCCCGAACAGCTGGGGCTGGGCGGGCGGTCATCCATGCAACAAGAGGCAGTTTCCGGCCCGGGTTCTTATGCTGGAGCTGTTAGCTATGCTTCGCCAGCAGTGGCCAACCTGTACAGCACCAAGATGGTTAGCGAGCCGATTCATCCGTTGTATGCTGATCCGGCCTTGCGGCATTTTTTTGGTGATAGCCTGCCGCAACAGCGCCGTCTGGAATCGAGCCTGGGTTCGGCGGTGATCATGAGCAGCGAAGGCTATTTGTTGACCAACAATCATGTGATTGCCGGTGCCGAGCAAATTATTGTCGCACTGAAAGACGGACGGGAAACGTTGGGGCGGATTATCGGCACTGATCCGGAAACTGATCTGGCAGTGTTGAAAATTGACCTGCCAGACTTGCCGGCAATCAGCACGGGCAAATCCGACCTGGCACGCATTGGTGATGTAGCGCTGGCGATAGGCAACCCTTTTGGAGTGGGTCAGACCGTGACCATGGGTATTATCAGTGCCACCGGGCGTAATCAGCTGGGCATCAATACTTATGAGGACTTCATTCAGACTGATGCGGCGATTAACCCCGGTAATTCCGGCGGTGCGCTGGTGGACGCCAGTGGCCGTTTGCTGGGTATCAATACGGCCATTTTTTCCCGTAGTGGCGGTTCACAGGGAATCGGCTTTGCCATTCCGGTCAAGCTGGCGCTGAGCGTGATGGAATCCATTATTGAGCATGGACAGGTAATACGTGGCTGGCTCGGACTGGAAGTGCAGGCGTTGACCCCTGAGCTGGCGGAAACTTTTGGCCTGAGTCAGCGTGACGGCATTTTGGTTGCTGGTGTTTTGCGTGGTGGCCCGGCAGCTAATGCAGGGCTGTTACCTGGTGACATTATTTTGTCGATTGCCGGCCAGGCCGCTGTGAATGGCCGCAGTTCGATGAACCAAGTGGCGAAAATGCGTCCGGGCGAGCAAATGACCATGGAAGTGCTACGGCAGGGAGAAGTGCAGTTGCTGCAAGCAGAAGTGGGTGTGCGCCCGCTGATTACCGGGCCGCAGCAGTAGCAATTGGCAGCGCCGCTGACTGGCGCTGCCCGGCAAGATCAGCCCTTTTTCAGGCCAAAGCTTTCATCCAGGGTGCCGACCTCGCCCTCTTCCTTGCTGGCATAGTCGCGTGGCGGCTCGATGGTTGCCTCGGCCTCGGTCTTGCTTTCAGTGGTTTCTGGGGCAGGTTGTGATGCGGGTTCTTCTGCGCTGGCAACAGGCTCTTCAGCCGGGCGGTCCAGCGCTTTGGTATCTACCAGGCTGTTGAGCAGGCGTTGACGGGTATCTTCGTCCAGCGCCAGACGTTCGGCTGACTGCAGCAGGTGTTCTTGCACATTTTGGTAGTTTTCGGTCAGTTTGTTGACCAGTTCGGCGGTCGTGCTAAAGTGTGCCACGACTTCATCCTGGTAGCTGTCAAACTGCTGCTGTAGCTCGTCAAGCCGGTGTTCATTGCCAGCAGGTTTGCTGCTGCGGGCCATGCGGCAGATCAGCAGGGTGGCGATAACACCGACAATAAAACTCAGTAACGGAAGTAGCCAGACGGGGATTGAATTGTCCACGGAATATCCTCTTCGGGTGATCAATGAGAGCCACAGCGGTTGTGGTACGGTCTGCATCCGGCTCATAGAATAACGCAAACCGATTGGTCATGTATCAACATCGGGCGCAATGGTGGTCAGATTAGCTGGCGCACAAATTTTTTCAATCAGACGAAACGATAGGCGGGGTTGGGAGCAGGCAGTGTTAGTACGGGAAGAACGGCTTATGATTCAGGGGCCGGCTGGCCAGCTGGAGGCGATGTATCTGGCAACCGGGCAAGCGCGGGGCGTGGCATTGATTTGTCATCCGAATCCACAGCAGGGCGGCACCATGCTAAATAAAGTGGTATCGACTTTACAGCGCACGGCACGGGATCAGGGGCTGGCTACACTCAGGTTCAATTATCGTGGCACTGGCAACAGTGAAGGCGAGCACGATATGAACAGCGGTGAGGTGGATGATGCCGAGGCTGCGCTGGTCTGGCTGCGTGAGCGCCATCCCGACCTGCCGGTGTATTTGTTCGGCTTTTCCTTTGGCGGTTTTGTTGCTGCCAGTTTGTCTGGCCGTCTGGAGTTGCAGGGCGAGCCGGCGGTACAAATTTGTCTGGCAGCACCGGCGGCAATGCGTATTGTCGCGCCGCACTGGCTGTCCGGGCAGGGGCGGTTGACCGTGATTCAGCCGGAACAGGACGAGGTAATAGATCCGCAGCTGGTGTATGACTGGGCCGCGCAATTGCAGCGTCCACATCAGCTGGTGCGTGTTGCCGACAGTGGCCATTTTTTCCACGGCAAGCTGGTTGAACTGAAAGAAGCGGTGCTGCAGCAGGTGTTTGATATTGATCCGCAGGTCGCTGGCTAAGTCTTTGATGCAAGACAAATTCCATAATCTGCAAGTAAGTAGCAATCGGATACAACGTATAAATTAAGTGAGTGATTGATGAAAAAGCGAGTTTTGACAGGCATAACTACCACTGGCACCCCGCACCTGGGCAATTATGCGGGAGCAATTCGTCCGGCAATCGAAGCAAGCAAGGCGGCTGATGTTGAGTCGTTTTATTTTTTGGCTGACTACCATGCGCTGATCAAGTGTGATGATCCGGCGCGGATTCAGCAGTCGCGCATGGAAATTGCCGCGACCTGGCTGGCTGGTGGCCTGGATCCGGAAAGAGCTACTTTTTATCGTCAGTCCGATATCCCGGAGATTCCCGAGCTGACCTGGCTGCTGACCTGTGTCGCGGCCAAGGGGCTGCTGAACCGGGCGCACGCCTACAAAGCGGCGGTTGATCAAAATACAGAGGCAGGTGAAGATCCGGATGCGGGCGTCAGCATGGGTCTGTTTAGTTATCCGGTGCTGATGGCGGCGGATATTCTGATGTTTAACGCCAACCGGGTGCCAGTGGGGCGTGACCAGATTCAGCACGTCGAAATGGCGCGTGATATCGGCCAGCGCTTTAACCATTTGTTTGGTCAGGGCCGTGAGTTTTTTGTCATGCCCGAGGCTGAAATCGCTGAAGAAGTGGCGACTCTACCGGGGCTGGATGGTCGTAAAATGTCGAAGAGTTATGACAATACCATTCCGCTGTTTTCTTCCAGCAAGGAGCTGAAGAGCGCGATTGCTCGCATTGTCACCGATTCTCGTCTGCCGGGCGAGGCGAAAGATCCGGACAGTGCTCATCTGTTCACCCTGTACCGGGCATTTGCCGATGTGCAGCAAAGCGCGCAAATGCATGCCGACCTGTGTGCCGGTCTTGCCTGGGGCGAAGCCAAACAGCGCTTGTTCGAGTTGCTGGATAGCCAGTTGGCCGAGCCGCGAGAGCGTTATCACAAGTTGCTGGCGCGCCCACAGGATCTGGAAGATATTCTGCAGGCAGGTGCCATCAAGGCGCGTGCGATTGCCACCCCGTTCCTTGCTGAGTTGCGTGAGGCGGTAGGCCTGCGCAGTTTTGTTGGTGCAGCAGCCAGCCAGGGGAAAAAGACAAAGAAAGTAAAAAAGGCGACCAGAACGGTCAGTTTCCGTGACGATGAAGGTTTTCGTTTTCGCGTGCTGAATGCAGCTGGTGAAGATGTGCTGTTGTCAAAGGCGTTCGCTGATGGCCGCAGTGCCGGACAGGCTTTGAAAGCGTTGCAGTCAGGAGAAGCTGTGCTGCGTGTGCAAGACCTGCAAGTGCAGATGCTGGTGGCAGACGAGCTGGTGGCGCAGAGTGCGGTGTTGGCCGATGCCGCTGCATGCGAGCTGGCACTGACGGCAGTAGCAGAGTGCATTGTCCGGGACGAGTAGAAAGCCCCGGCAATAAACTTGAAGCAATAAAAAACGGGGCCTTATGGGCCCCGTTTGCAGTTCTGGCTTCCTTTAGGAACCCATCTGCTTTTCCTTGATTTCCGCCAGGGTCTTGCAATCGATACACAAGGTGGCGGTGGGGCGTGCTTCCAGACGGCGCAGACCAATCTCTACACCACAGGCTTCACACCAGCCGTAATCTTCATTTTCAATCAGCTGCAGGGTCTCATCAATTTTTTTGATCAGTTTGCGCTCGCGGTCACGGGTACGCAGCTCCAGGCTGAACTCTTCTTCCTGACTGGCGCGGTCTGCTGGATCAGGGAAGTTGGCCGCTTCGTCTTTCATGTAGTTGACGGTGCGATCGACTTCTTCACGCAGTTCCTGTTTCCAGTTATTGAGGATATCAACAAAGTGGGCGCGCATTGAATCGCCCATGTACTCTTCGTCCTTCGCTTCTTTATAGGGGACAAAGGCGCGTGTCAGCTGGTTGCCTGTTTGCTCTTCTTTCTTGGGCATAACTCAGTGCCTCCCACAACTAAAAAACTTCGGTGCAGATGCCTCTGCCATTTCAAGCCGGCGAAATTACCAGAAAGTTCCTGCCAAAGCCAGCACAACTAGAGTATAGAGGGAACTGTTTGACATTTTCTGATAGCACTCAAGGTTGTTGTATT
>CAZBXG010000006.1:0-24636 GCA_964495925.1 uncultured Thiopseudomonas sp. | reverse complement strand
GTTGTTGTATTAATGCTCACTGCCAGCAATGTAGCGGCCCAGCAATGAAAACGGCATGGCTTCCATGATTTCACAATCGACAAACTGGCCGATCAGCAGCGGATTATCACTGCGGAAGTTGACCACCCGGTTGAATTCGTTACGCCCTTGCAGCATGCCGGGGTCTTTTTTCGAATAGTCGGTCACCAGAATGCGCTGGGTATCACCCACCATGCGGCGGCTGTTCTCAAAGCCCTGCTGTTGCAGGCGCTGCTGCAGCAGCGACAGTCGTTCTTTTTTGGTGGCATCTGGCGTGTCGTCGGGCAGTTCGGCTGCCGGTGTGCCTGGGCGTGCGCTGTATACAAAAGAATAGGAAAAATCAAAGCCGACGTCGGCAATCAAATTCATGGTTTGCTCGAAATCCTTGTCGCTCTCGCCGGGGAAACCGACGATAAAGTCCGAGCTGATCAGCATCTCTGGCACGGCTTTTTTCAGCTTGCGAATGCGTGATTTGTATTCCAGTGCGGTGTGGTTGCGTTTCATGTTGGCCAGCACCCGGTCGGAGCCGGATTGCACCGGCAGATGCAGATAATTGACCAGCTTGGGCAGGGTGGCGTGGGCTTCGATCAGCGCGTCGGAAAATTCCAGCGGATGCGAAGTGGTATAGCGGATGCGCTCAATGCCATCAATATCAGATACCAGACGCAGCAGGTCAGCCAGGTCGATGATCTGGCCAATGCCACCCACTTCAAATTCGCCACGATAGCCGTTGACGTTTTGGCCGAGCAGGGTTACTTCGCGAACGCCGTTATCGGCTAGGTGACGGATTTCAACCAGTACATCTGCCGCAGGACGGCTGACTTCTTCGCCGCGGGTGTAGGGCACTACGCAGAAGGTACAGTATTTGCTACAGCCTTCCATGATCGAAACATAGGCAGTGGGGCCATCGACTCGTGGCTCGGGTAATCGGTCAAATTTTTCGATTTCCGGGAAGGAAATATCCACCTGGGCCTGGCCGGTGCTGCGTGCTGCATCAATCATCTCTGGTAAGCGGTGCAGGGTTTGCGGGCCAAACACGACATCGACATAGGGCGCGCGATCACGAATGGCTGCCCCTTCCTGGCTGGCTACGCAGCCGCCGACACCGATGACCAGGTCTGGATTGGCCTGCTTCAGCTCACGCCAGCGGCCCAGTTGGGAAAAAACTTTTTCCTGGGCTTTTTCACGGATCGAACAGGTGTTGAGCAGGATGACATCCGCTTCAGCCGGATTGTCGGTGGCCTCCATGGCTTCCTGCTCGCCCAGCAGGTCGGCCATGCGCGAGCTGTCGTACTCGTTCATTTGACAGCCGTGGGTTTCGATAAAAAGTTTTTTAGCCATGGAGGAATCCTGTAGCGTGGAGAGACAAAGCGAGCGCAGCATTATAGGCGTCAGCGCAGACGGCAGCAAAGGTTTGCGGTCGAATCTTGATTGCAGGGGAGTGCCGGGTGGCCTTGTATTCAGCGGTGGCATGGATGAGGTACCATATTGCAATCAAATTCCTTGTTGGAGCTGCCTCTTATGTATTGCCCGTTTTGTGGTGCCACCGATACCAAGGTTGTCGATTCCCGACTGGTGACCAATGGTGATCAGGTACGCCGGCGTCGCGAGTGCATTTCATGTGGCGAGCGTTTTACCACGTTTGAAACTGCTGAACTGCAGCTGCCCCGACTGATCAAGCAGGATGGCAGCCGCCAGCCGTTTGACGAGAACAAGTTGCGTGCCGGCATGATGCGTGCGCTGGAAAAGCGGCCTGTCAGCCTGGAGCGGGTGGAGGAGGCCGTCGCCAACATCAAGCGCAAGCTGCGTGCGACTGGTGAGCGGGAGATCAAGTCACTGGTGGCTGGCGAACTGGTGATGAACGAGCTGCGCAAGCTCGACGAGGTTGCCTATATCCGTTTTGCTTCGGTGTATCGCCGTTTTCAGGATCTGAACGAGTTTCGCGCTGAAATTGAGCGCATGAGCCGTGAGCAGGTTGACGAAGAGTGAGCATGGACCGTTTGTGGATGGGACGGGCTCTGCAGCTGGCAGAACTGGGGTTGTACTCGACCCACCCAAACCCGCGGGTTGGCTGCGTGCTGGTGCGCGATGGTCAACTGGTGGGCGAGGGCTGGCATCAACAGGCTGGTACACCGCATGCCGAGGTGCATGCGCTGCGTGAGGCTGGTGAACGGGCCAGAGGTGCTACCGCTTATGTCAGTCTGGAGCCTTGCAGTCATCATGGACGGACTCCGCCCTGTGCGCAGGCACTGATTGATGCCGGGGTGAGTCAGGTGGTGGTGGCGATGCAGGACCCCAACCCGCAGGTAGCCGGGCGCGGACTGGATATGCTGCGTAGTGCCGGAATTGCAGTGTGGCTGGCAGGCGAGGAGTTACAGAGGCAGGCCGAGGAACTCAACCGGGGCTTCGCCAAGCGTATGCGTTGCGGATTGCCCTGGGTTACCGCCAAGTTGGCGATGAGCCTGGATGGTCGTACCGCGATGGCCAGCGGTGAAAGCCAATGGATTACCGGGGCGGCAGCACGGGCGGACGTTCAGCGTTTGCGGGCACGCAGCAGTGCCGTGGTCAGTGGGGCTGACACCGTATTGCTGGACAATGCCCGTTTGACGGTGCGAGCTGATCAGCTCGATTTGCCCGAGCCGCAACAGCAACTGGCATTGCAGCAGCAAGCCATGCGGGTGGTGGTGGACGGGCGTTTACGGGTTCCGTTTGACTGTGCCTTTTACAACGAGCCAAATGGGTGGCTGGCCAGCTACAGCACTCCGGCACTTGTGCCGGATACTGTGGGTGTACTGGAACTGCCGGAACGGCAGGGGCAGGTCGATTTGCCTGCCCTGCTTGATTGTCTGGCACGACAGCATGAAGTTAACGAGGTGCTGGTGGAGGCCGGGCCAAGGCTGGCTGGCGCTTTTTTGCAGGCCGGGCTGCTGGATGAACTGGTGATCTATATGGCGCCGAAGCTGCTGGGCAGTGATGCCCGTCCGTTATTGGATCTGCCGTTGTTGCGTATGGCCGAGGCGGTGGACTTGCAGATTCGCGATATTCGGGCAGTGGGCAATGACTGGCGAATTACCTGCCGGGTTTAGACCAGAGGCAGCTCTTGCTGCCGGTGCTGACCACATGGGTGGCAGGTTTGGCGGGGTTGCTACAAGAGCGCTCATGCAGGCATCAAGCCGTCACTCCTGACGATAAACCCTGTGCAATAGCGTTATAGGGTTGGCAAAACCCATCAAGTGGCTGTGCTGTTGTTTTGGACCCTGCGCGTGTGCGCAGGGTCGGCCGCTTCAGCTTAAGGGTACAGGCCACGCAGCTCGCGCACCTGCAGGATACGGGTACAGGCAGTGATGAACGCTGCGGTACGCAGGGTTACCTGATGCTCGATTGCAGTGGCCGAGACCGCGTTGTAGGCATTATCCATAATGGTCTCCAGCCGCTGATTGATCTCTTCCTCACTCCAGTAAAAGTTGGCCGAGTTTTGTACCCATTCAAAATAACTGACGGTAACGCCACCGGCGTTGGCCAGCACGTCAGGCACGATGGTGACGCCTTTGTTGGTCAGGATGTCATCAGCTTCCGGTGTGGTTGGACCGTTGGCACCTTCGACAATGATGCGGGTGTTGATCTGGTTGGCATTGCTTTTGTTGATCTGGCCTTCCAGGGCGGCCGGAATCAGGATGTCGGACTCAACGGCCCAGAATTCTTCGTTGCTCAGGCTTTGCACATTCGGCTTGCCGGATACGCCACCGTGAGTGCTGACGTGTTCGACAAGAGCATCAATTTGCAGGCCGTCAGGGTTGTAGACAGTTCCGGTATGGTCCTGAACGGCAACTACCTTGGCACCTGCTTCGATAAACAGGCGTGCCGCGGTGCTGCCGACATTGCCAAAGCCCTGAATACAGATACGTGCGCCGTTCAGGCTGATGCCCGCGTCACGGGCTGCAGCCACACCGACGATAAACACGCCGCGGCCAGTGGCTTCCACCCGGCCCAGGCTGCCGCCAATAGCGATTGGCTTGCCGGTCACAATACCGGGGCAGTCTTTGCCCGCATTCATGGAATAGGTGTCCATCATCCAGGCCATGGTTTGTGCGTTGGTGTTGACGTCCGGGCCGGGAATGTCCTTGTCAACGCCGATAAAGTCGCCAATGGCGTTGATATAGCGGCGGGTGATGCGTTCAACTTCGCTGGCAGAGTAATTGCGCGGGTTGAAGCGCACGCCGCCTTTTGCTCCACCGTAGGGTAGGCCGACCACGGCAGTCTTGACCGACATCCAGGCAGACAGGGCCATGACTTCGGACAGGGTAACGTCCTGATGGTAGCGGATGCCGCCTTTGCCGGGGCCGCAGTTGAGGCTGTGCTGGACGCGATAGCCTTCAAAATGGGCGATGGTGCCGTCATCCAGGCGTACGGGAATGTCAACGACGAGAATTTTTTCCGGGTGTTTCAGGGTGCCAACCCATGGGGCCAGCTCACCAAGATAGGGGGCGACGCGGTCTACTTGCTCCAAAAAAATACCCCATGGACCGGGGTTTTCTGTATCAAGGTAAGACGGAATATAGGTATTGGTTTGTTGTGTCATGCTCACACCGTTGTAGTTTTTATAAGCGGCTTGAATGGTACAGGTCTTTGCCCGGCCCTGACCGGACAGACGCCTGTGCCCCTGGGTGCCCGCTCTCGCCTATGCGACAAATATGCCGATACGGCGTGCCTGTATGGCGGGCAAACGGCACATTCTAAGCATAATTTGCTGTTGTGGGCATGTTTTATTGGCAAATAGGTGTTTCTGCTACTGCTTTAATCGCAGAGTGACTTGGCAAAAACCGGGGCTGGCAAGCGGGTGGAGGACAGGTGTTGGCAGGGGGGAAACGGGGTGCGGGAGCCGGGGCTGTCGGGAACAGCCCCGGTGCAGTGATCAGGCAGAGATGTCGATTACATCTTCAGCCTGAAGGCCTTTTTCACGGGAGATAACGCTAAATTCGACACGCTGTCCTTCGCTCAGTACGCGGTGGCCTTCGCCGCGAATGGCGCGGAAATGGACAAAAATATCATCACCGTTGTCACGGGAAATAAAGCCAAAGCCTTTGGTGGTGTTAAACCATTTGACGGTGCCGGTCTCGCGTTCTGCATCGTGATAAGCACCGGCAGCAATGGGTTCGGATGAATACTCCTGATGATAGTCGGTGACTTGTGGTGCCGGCTTGGACCGTCCACTGAACAGGTAGATCAATGTACCCACAGCAGTCAGGGCCAGACTGATGGCAGGCAGGGCGGGTAACTCAACAAACAGGCCAGCCGCCTGGGTGGCGGTGGCTGCAATCAGGAAGGATGAAGTAACAAGACATAAGGATTTTGACATGGTGGATCGGCTCGTTAACAAATAAAGATTAATGTGTGTTGTCAGCAGTAATCCAGATTGTTTGACCTGTAGATTGACGGCTTCTGGAATTGCAGCTGACAGGCTATTAAACAGCAAAGCTTGATCCGACTCAAATAAGGACCTTGATTTTCTCCTGCGGGGCCGGTTAAAGGGTGGCAGACACGCTGATTGACCGACATGTAGCCAATGCAGGTTGCTGACGCATGGGGCAGGCATGGTAGCGCTGGCCGGAAAGCGATATAATCCCTCGTTTTCGGGATGACCGGTATCACTGGTCAGGCGTGCTGCCGCTATCTGTATGACGGCAGGCAGGCCACCGCTTTATTTTTAGAACAAACCGGGAAGTGAACAATACTATGATGCGCAGCCACTATTGCGGCCACCTGAATGCTGGTCTGGAAGGTCAAACCGTTACTTTGTGTGGATGGGTCCACCGCCGTCGTGACCACGGTGGCGTTATTTTTCTGGACATCCGTGACCGCGAGGGTCTAGCGCAGGTAGTGTTCAATCCGGAAGATGTTGAGACCTTTGCCAAGGCTGACCGAGTTCGCAGCGAGTATGTGGTCAAGGCCACTGGTGTGGTCAGACGTCGTCCTGATGGTGCCACCAACCCCAATCTGGCCAGCGGCGAAATCGAAGTGATTGCCAATGAGCTGGAAATCCTCAGCCAGGCCGATACCCCGCCGTTCCCGCTGGATGAGCACTCGGATGTGGGCGAAGAAACCCGTCTGCGCTATCGCTACATTGATTTGCGCCGTCCGGAAATGGCCGAGAAGCTGAAGCTGCGTTCGCGTATCAGCTCCAGCATTCGCCGTTTCCTGGATGACAACGGTTTTCTGGATGTGGAAACGCCGATCCTGACCCGTGCCACACCAGAAGGCGCGCGTGACTACCTGGTGCCGAGCCGTACTCATCAGGGCAGCTTCTTTGCTTTGCCGCAGTCGCCACAGCTGTTCAAGCAATTGCTGATGGTTTCCGGTTTTGACCGTTACTATCAGATTGCCAAGTGCTTCCGTGACGAAGACTTGCGCGCCGATCGCCAGCCCGAGTTTACCCAGATTGACATCGAAACCAGCTTTATGGACGAAGATGACATCATGGGTATGACCGAAACCATGATTAGCAACCTGTTCAAGGAAGTGCTGGAAGTGGAGCTGGGCGAGTTCCCGCACATGCCTTATGCCGAGGCGATGCGTCGCTACGGCTCCGACAAGCCGGATCTGCGTATTCCGCTGGAGCTGGTGGATATTGCCGACCAGCTGAAAGATGTCGAATTCAAGGTTTTTAGTGGCCCTGCCAACGATCCTAAAGGTCGTGTTGCGGCTTTGCGTGTACCCGGTCAGGGTGCCATGCCGCGCGGCCAGATTGATGACTACACCAAGTATGTTGGCCTGTATGGTGCCAAGGGTCTGGCTTACATCAAGGTCAATGAGCGTGCCAAGGGTGTCGAAGGGCTGCAGTCGCCAATCGTCAAGTTCATTCCCGAAGAAAACCTGAACACCATTCTGGACCGTGTCGGTGCGGTTGATGGTGACATCGTGTTCTTCGGTGCCGATAAGGCACAGGTCGTCAGTGATGCGCTGGGTGCCTTGCGTGTACGCCTTGGCCATGATCTGGACTTGCTGACCTGCAAGTGGGCGCCGCTGTGGGTTGTCGACTTCCCGATGTTCGAAGAAAACGATGATGGCTCACTGAGTGCGTTGCATCACCCGTTTACTTCGCCCAAGTGCAGCCCTGATGAGCTGAAAGCCAGTCCGGGTGTGGCCCTGTCCCGCGCCTATGACATGGTGTTGAACGGTACCGAGCTGGGTGGTGGTTCCATTCGTATTCATGACCGCACGATGCAAAAAACCGTATTTGATGTACTGGGCATTGATGAGGCCGAGCAGAAAGAAAAGTTCGGCTTCCTGCTGGATGCACTGCGCTATGGTGCGCCGCCACACGGTGGGCTGGCCTTTGGCCTGGATCGCCTGGTAATGCTGATGACGGGTGCCAGCTCGATTCGCGAAGTGATTGCTTTCCCGAAAACCCAAAGTGCGGCCTGTGTCATGACCCAGGCACCTGGACTGGTGGATGCCAAGCAGCTGCGTGAGCTGAATATCCGTGTGCGTGAGCAGGTCAAAGTCGAGAGTTGATTTTTCTTGCGGTGGCTTGTGGGGCTGGATGAGGCTGGCGTCAAGCTGCGCTTCCTGATTTGAAGCGAGCTTCAAATCACTCGCTGATGCTTTTGCCAGCCTCATCCAGCCCATGTGCACCGCGTGCTTTGGGAGAGTGTGGCCCGACGATGTCGGGCTGCTGTCGCCGGTACTCAACAAGCTTTGGTGCATAAGCCAGGTCAAGGCATAGCGATTGATCGCATTTTGACCTGAAAGCTGCACAATATTTGCAGGCGGCTGCTGGATGCTGTGAAGTAAAGCGTAGATGGCATGGATGCGGCCTTCGAGCCTGCATGGATGTATTTACGGCGACTTTACGCAATAGCGTCCAGCAGCAGTCAGACACAAACTTGTAACAAATGTAGAGGATGCGTTATGGCTGGACATTCCAAATGGGCCAACATCAAGCACCGCAAGGCACGTCAGGACGCGCAGCGGGGCAAGATTTTTACCAAGCTGATTCGTGAGCTGACCGTCGCTGCCAAGGCGGGTGGCGGTATCGTTGAGGACAACCCACGCCTGCGTCTGGCTGTGGATAAGGCACTGGGCGCCAATATGAGCCGCGATACCATTGACCGCGCGATTGCCCGTGGTGCCGGTACCAATGACACCGACAACGTAGAAGAGCTGTCCTATGAAGGCTACGGTGTGGCCGGTGTGGCGGTTTATGTTGAAGCGATGACTGACAACCGTAACCGTACGGCAGGCGAAGTGCGTCATGCGTTCAGCAAGCATGGCGGCAATCTGGGCACTGACGGTTCGGTGGCTTATCTGTTTGAGCGCAAGGGGCAGATTTTGTTTGCGCCTGGCGTCGATGAAGAAGCCTTGATGGATGCAGCGCTGGAAGCAGGTGCAGATGATGTAGTGGTCAATGATGACGGCTCCATCGAAGTGTTGACCACTTTTGCTGATTTCATCAACGTCAACGAGTCATTGAAAGAGGCAGGCTTTACTGCTGAAGATGCCGAAGTGGCGATGTTGCCGACCACCACGGCGGAGCTGGATCTGGAAAACGCACAGAAATTCATGAAAATGATTGATGCTCTGGAAGATCTGGACGATGTGCAGAATGTTTACTCCAATGCCGAGATTTCTGACGAGATCATGGAGCAGCTGGGTTAGGTGTTGTGGATTCAGCTCCCGTGGTGGTGTCTGGGCCGGGCGAAGCCTTGTCATCAGGCTGACGCTGGTTCGTGTCACTAAAGTGCCACCAACCGTTAAGGCCTGAGACAAGGCTTCGCTCAATCCGAATCTGTAATTGTGCGGGGGATAGGTTTTTACGCTGCCTGTGGCGGGGCGCTGTCGCAGTGGTGGTGGTTGGTTTTAAATATTGTTTGTGTATTCCATGACTTGTGCGCCTCGGTGTTCGGGCTGGATGTAATGTGCTGCTGTACGCCAGGCCGAGCAGGAATGAGGGCGCTGGCTTGTTCGTTGTCAGGAAATCGACATGATTTGTGGATTGTTTGTTGTTTCGCAGGGCGACGGTTTTTGTAGTTGGCTGTATAGATATCCAGTGCTTTGTGGTAAGGTGCACAGGATTTGATTGAGTCGCAAGGCAAGAGTTACGCATGACCCTGATTTTAGGTATCGACCCCGGTTCGCGGATTACTGGTTATGGCGTGGTGCGTGATACAGGGCGCGGATGCGAGTATGTCGCTTCCGGTTGTATCCGCACTGGTACCGGCGAACTGGCTGGGCGGCTGGATGCGGTATTTGCCGGGGTCAGTGAAGTGATTACCCTGTACCAACCGGAACTGATGGCGGTTGAGCAGGTGTTTATGGCGCGTAACGCTGATTCTGCCCTGAAACTTGGGCAGGCCAGAGGCGCGGCCATAGTCGCCGGAACCCGGGCCGGTCTGGATGTTAGCGAATACAGCGCGACCCAGATCAAGTCGGCTGTGGTCGGCAGCGGGCGTGCGGCCAAGGAGCAGGTGCAAATGATGGTCATGCACTTGCTGCAACTGGTACAAAAACCGCAAATAGATGCGTCTGATGCCCTGGCTGTTGCACTGTGCCATGCGCATCATCGGCAAACCCTGATTCCCCACAACCTTAACGGCGCCCGTCAGCGTAGTGGCCGTTTGCGTCTGAGCGCTCTGCCGCAAGGAAAAATATCATGATTGGTTTTTTGCGTGGCACGCTGCTCGACAAGCAGCCGCCTTTTGTCATTCTGGATGTCAATGGCGTGGGCTATGAGCTGGAAGTGCCCATGACCACTCTGTTCCAGTTGCCGGAAAACGGCAAGCCGCTGGAGCTGCACACCCATCTGGTGGTGCGCGAGGACGCGCAGCTGCTGTATGGTTTTTACAGCAAGCAGGACCGCCAGATGTTTCGTGAGCTGATTCGCCTGAACGGGGTCGGCCCCAAGCTGGCGCTGGCGCTGATGTCAGGCATGAGTGCCAGTGAGCTGGTCGCTTGTGTGCATGCCGAAGACAAGGCGCGGCTGATGAAAGTACCGGGGGTTGGCAAGAAGACTGCCGAACGCTTGCTGGTTGAGTTGAAAGGGCGTTTCAAGGACTGGGACTTGCCAGCAGGTGCCTTGCCCATGCCGCTGCTGGATGCTGCGCCACAAGCGGTCAATAGCGCAGAGCAGGATGCGGTCAGTGCGCTGGTCAGCCTTGGCTTTAAGCCTGCCGAGGCCAGCCGTGCGGTTCATGCCGTGTTTGCTGACGATTTGCGTAGTGAAGACCTGATTCGTCTGGCACTGCGTGGCCTGGGCCAATAATTTTTCAAGAGCACACTTTTAATGATTGAAGCCGACCGTCTGATTTCCGCCAGTGTCAAAGAGCGGGAAGAACAGTTTGACCGGGCCATTCGTCCGCTGAGTCTGGACGAGTACATTGGCCAGCCGGTAGTGCGTGACCAGATGGGGCTGTTTATGGAAGCGGCTCGCCAGCGCAATGAGGCGCTGGACCACACATTGATTTTTGGTCCGCCGGGGCTGGGTAAAACTACCCTGGCCAATATCATCGCCACGGAAATGGGCGTGTCACTGAAAAGCACTTCAGGCCCGGTGCTGGAGCGGGCCGGTGATCTGGCCGCATTGCTGACCAACCTGAATGAAGGTGATGTGTTGTTTATTGACGAGATTCACCGTCTGCCGCCGGTAGTGGAAGAAGTGCTGTATCCGGCGATGGAAGACTTTCAGTTGGACATCATGATTGGTGAAGGGCCGGCTGCACGTTCGATCAAGCTGGACTTGCCGCCGTTTACACTGGTCGGAGCGACCACCCGTGCCGGTATGCTGACCAATCCATTGCGTGACCGCTTTGGCATTGTGCAGCGACTGGAGTTTTATAATGATCAGGATTTAAGCCTGATTGTTGAACGCGCTGCTGGCATTCTTGGCATGCCGATCGAGACCGAGGGGGCGTTTGAAATTGCTCGTCGCTCACGTGGCACGCCACGGATCGCTAACCGCTTGCTACGCCGCGTGCGAGACTTTACCCAGGTGCGTGGCACTGGCGAGATTAGCCGGACAGTGGCGGATCAGGCACTCAATATGCTGGATATTGATGAGCTGGGGCTGGATCATCAGGATCGCCGTCTGCTGCTGACCATGATGGAAAAATTTGATGGCGGCCCGGTCGGGCTGGACAATCTTGCTGCCGCGATCAGTGAGGAACGTCATACCATCGAAGATGTGCTGGAGCCTTATCTGATTCAGCAAGGCTATATCATGCGCACGCCGCGCGGGCGGATGGTAACGCGCCACGCCTGGTTACATTTTGGTTTGCCGGTGCCACGCAACAGCCAGTTTGAACAACAGGATAATTTTGATGACAGCAACGGAATTTAGCTGGCCGTGTCGTGTCTACTACGAGGACACAGATGCTGGCGGAGTGGTGTATTACGTCAATTACCTCAAGTACATGGAGCGTGCGCGCACCGAACGCTTGCGTAGTCTGGGTTTTAGCCAGCATGAGCTGGCCGCGCAAAACGTACTTTTTGTCGTGCATAGTGCGCAAACCCGCTATCATGCGCCGGCCCGGCTGGATGACGAATTGTTGGTCACCGCGCAGGTGGTGACGCTAAAACGGGCCCGGCTGGAATTTGCCCAGCAGGTGCACCGTTGCAGCGATGGCGCTCTGTTGTGTGAGGGGCATTTTGTTATAGCCTGCGTCAGCGCAGACAGTTTTAAACCCAGGGCCATGCCGCAATCGCTGCTGGAAACCTTTCAATCTGATCTTTTGCCTTAATGGGAGGCCTTGTGGGCGCCAATCAAGCCGATTCAATGTCAATGTGGAGCCTGGTCAGCAATGCCAGTTTGTTGGTTCAGCTGGTAATGCTGAGTTTGTTGCTGGCATCGGTGATTTCCTGGGTGATTATTTTTCAGCGCAGCAACACGCTTGGCGGTGCGAAGAAAGGACTGGAGCAGTTTGAGGAACGCTTCTGGTCCGGTGTTGATTTGTCACGCTTGTACCGTGAGGTGAATGGCAAGCACGGGCTGACAGGCTCCGAGCGTATCTTTCAGGCGGGCTTCAAGGAGTTTTCTCGTTTGCGTCAGCAACCGGGCATGCAGCCGGATGCAATTATGGATGCAGTAGCGCGTGCCATGCGTGTCACCATTTCCCGTGAAGAAGAACATCTTGAGCAAAACCTGCCGTTTCTGGCCACGGTTGGCTCAACCAGCCCCTATGTCGGCCTGTTCGGTACTGTATGGGGCATCATGAACTCGTTTCGTGGCTTGGCACAGGTGCAGCAGGCGACCCTGGCGACAGTTGCGCCGGGGATTGCCGAGGCGCTGATTGCCACTGCAATCGGCCTGTTTGCCGCGATTCCAGCGGTCGTTGCCTACAACCGGTTTGCTGCTCGCAGTGAAGTGTTGATTGCGCGTTATTACACTTTTGCGGATGAACTGCATGCAATTTTGCACCGCACCGTTCACTCCAAACAGTAAAACAGGCAAATAAACATGGCCCGTATACGCAATCGCAGAAAGCCAGTGGCGGAAATGAACGTCGTGCCTTATATCGACGTGATGCTGGTATTGCTGGTGATTTTTATGGTGACCGCGCCGATGCTCAATCAGGGCGTCAAGGTCGAGCTGCCACAGGTATCTAGCGAGGTGCTGCCGCAAGACAACAATGCGGTGATTCTTACCGTGTCGATTAAAGCTGACAAAAGTTATTACTGGACCACCGGTACTGAAGTGGATGTGGAAACCCAGGACGAGACAGCGGTAACCCTGGACGGCATGGTGCAGGCGGCTACCGCGGTACTGGCTGCCAACAAGGCGCAAGGGAAAATGGTGCAGGTTTATGTGCGTGCCGACAAAAGCGTTGACTACGGTACCGTGATGCACGCCATGGGCGGCTTGCAACAGGCCGGCGTCACCGACGTGGGCCTGATTACCGAGGCGCCCTGATGGAACGGCAACCACAAACAAGGGACAAGCTGTTTTGGCCGGTTATCTGGGCACTGGCGATTCACGTAGTGCTGATTTCTTTGTTGTTTGTCAGCTTTTCACGGACGCCGGATTTGCCGCCCTCGCGACCACTGGTCAAGGCCACCCTGTATCAGCTGGAGTCGCAAAATATGGCAACGACCCAGACGCAGGAGAAAATCGCCGGCGAAGCGGAAAAGACCCGCACGCAAGACTACGCCCAGGAACAGCTGGAGCAGAAAAAACGCGAGCAGGAGCAGGAAGCTGCAGCACGACGCAAAGCTGATGAAGAACGCAAGGTGGCAGCACAAAAAGTAGAGCAGGAAAAGCAACAAGCCGAACAGCAGGCTATTGCCGAGCAAAAGAAGCAGGCTGAAGAAAAAGCTGCTGCCGAGCGTAAAGCTGCCGAGCAAAGAAAGCTTGAGATGCAAAAGGCCGAGGCTGCGCGCCTAAAGGCCGCTGAAGAAGCAAAAGCCAAGGCGGAAGAAGCCAAGAAAAAAGCTGAAGCCGAAAAGAAAAAGCTGGCAGAGCAAAAGCAGAAAGCTGAAGCCGAACGCAAGAAAGCCGAGGAGCAGCGGAAAAAAGCCGAAGCGGACAAAAAGAAACGTGATGCGGAGCAGGCCGCCAAAGTAGCCGCCGACAAAGCTCGCGAGGCTGAACGTCGTGCGCAAGAAGATCGTACGGCAGCAGCTCTGGCCGAGTTGCTGGGCGATGGCGAGCCGCAGCGGCAAGCTACAGCTGGCGACCGGCAGGGCGAGCAGCAAATGGGCCGGATTGATGACTTGATAGTCCAGCTGGTCAGCCAGAACTGGAGCAGGCCGGATGCCGCGCGCAACGGCATGCAAGTGGTGCTGGATGTCGAGTTTTTGGCCGACGGCACCATCAGTCGCGTGGTGGTCGCGCGCAGCAGCGGTAACCCGGCTTTTGACAGCTCGGCACTGGCCGCAGTCAGAAGCGTGGCCCGGGTGCGGGAAATTCAGAATCTGGACCGTGCCACCTATGAACGCTTTTATCGTAAACGCAGCATGGCCTTCAGGCCCGAGGATTTAAGTCAGTGAATATCATGTTACGACTGTTGACTGCCTGTCTGGCCTTGGCGGCCAGCCTGGCATTTGCCGCCGACCCTTTGGTCATTACCCGTGGTACTGACCGGGCCATTCCGATTGCGGTGGTGCCGTTTGGCCTGAGTGGCGAAACAGCTTTACCCGAAGATCCGGCGCGGATTGTGGCCAGTGATTTGCACAACTCCGGCCTGTTCAGTCCGGTCGCGCGTGAGCACATGATCAGCATGCCCAGCCGTGCCGACGAGATTATTTATCGGGACTGGCGCGCAGTGGGTGCGCAGTACCTGCTGATTGGTGACATGCAGGCGCAAGCAGGCAGCCAGGTGCAGATTCGTTATCAGTTGTTTAATGTCACCAGCGAACAGCTGGTGCATTCGGGTACTGTTAGCGGCACGACACAGCAGTTGCGTGATCTGGCCCACCATATTGCAGACCAGACACACGAGAAGATCACCGGCATTAAGGGTGCGTTTTCTACTCGTCTATTGTTTGTTACCGCTTCTGGACCCGTGAGTGAGCGCCGTTATGCACTGTATCGTGCGGATTATGATGGTGCCCGTGCGGTGACCCTGCTGCAATCCCGTGAGCCGATTTTGTCGCCCAGCTATGCACCGGATGGCAAGCGTATCGCTTATGTGTCATTTGAGCAGAAGCGTCCGCGCATTTATGTGCAACATGTTGAAACCGGACAGCGTGAACAGGTGACCAACTTTGAAGGCCTGAATGGCGCGCCAGCCTGGTCACCGGACAGCAGCAAGCTGGCTTTTGTTCTGTCTAAAGACGGCAATCCGGAGATTTATGTGATGGACATGGCAAGCCGTCAGGCGCGGCGGATAACCAATCATATGGCAATTGATACCGAACCTTTCTGGGGCAAGGACGGTCAGACCCTGTACTTTACCTCGGACCGTTCCGGCCGGCCGCAAATTTACCGCGCCAACATTAATGGTGGTGAGGCGCAACGGGTTACTTTCACCGGAAACTACAATGCCAACCCGAAATTGTCAGCAGATGAAAAGACTCTGGTAATGATTCATCGGCAAGATGGCTACAAGGTATTCAAGGTGGCGACCCAGGACTTGCAGCGTGGCACTTTGCGCATTCTCTCCGATACCAGTCTGGATGAGTCGCCTACTGTTGCGCCCAATGGAACCATGGTAATCTATGCAACGCGTCAACAGGGTAAAGGAGTGCTGATGCTAACTTCCATCAATGGTCGGGTGCGTATTGCGTTGCCGGGCATTGAAGGGGAGATTCGTGAGCCTTCATGGTCGCCTTTTTTAAACTGAAAAACGCCTAGCTAACTTAATTAACAACCTTGCGTTGGAGTTTTGAATCAAATGTTTACACTGAAATATGGCAAATTGACTGCCCTGTCATTGGCTTTGTTGTTTGCAGCAGGCTGTACTTCCAAAGGCGGCGATACTGCTGGCAATGAAGGACTGGACCCTAATGCCGGCATGACTGCTGGTCAGGGCGCTGGTTACGGTAGCGAGTTTGACAGCAGCAGCGAAGCAGCACTGCGCGCGATCAAAACCTTCTATTTCGAGTTCGACAGCTCCGACCTGAAACAGGACGCCCTGCGCGCTCTGGACGTACACGCCCGTGACCTGCAAGGCAGCGGCAAGCGTGTTGTACTGGAAGGCCACACTGACGAGCGCGGTACCCGCGAATACAACATGGCTCTGGGTGAGCGTCGTGCCAAAGCCGTACAGCGCTACCTGGTACTGCAAGGCGTTTCCCCGGCCCAGCTGGAGCTGGTGTCCTACGGTGAAGAGCGTCCAGTTGCCGGTGGCCACACCGAGGCTGACTGGGCACAAAACCGCCGTGTAGAACTGCGCGACTAAGCCCATGAGAAAGACAGTTCCTGCCCTGATTGCCACATTGTTACTGGGGGCGCTAACCCCTGTGCATGCCAGTGACGGAGCAGGACTGTCTGCCCAGGGCCAGCTGTTCATGCAGATGCAGCAGATGCAGCAAGAAATTGCTGCATTGCGCGGCATGGTCGAAGAACAGCAGCATCAGCTGAACCGGCTGACAGAAGACAGCCGGGAACGCTATCAGGCACTGGACAGCCGAATCAGCAATGCAGGAAGTGAACAGCCTGCAGCTGGCATGGATCAGCCTGTGGTTGCCGATCAGCAACAGCAACCTGTTCAGCCTCCTGGTGATCCAGCCAAGGAGCAGCAATTTTACGAAGCCGCCTACAGCCTGATTCAGGCGCGCGACTTCGAGCGTGCCCAACAGGCATTTATTGCCTTTTTAGGCCGTTACCCGCAGGGTAAATATTCAGCTAATGCCTACTACTGGGTCGGCGAGATTGGTCTGGTCAATAATGACCTGCAAGCTGCCGGCAAGGCATTTGCTACAGTGATTGAAGGTTGGCCTGAGCACTCCAAGGTGCCTGACTCCACTTACAAACTGGCCGTGGTTGAGCAGCGGCTGAACCGTTATGAACGGGCCGAAGCCCTGTTTCGTCAGGTAGTCAGCCAGTTTCCGGATAGTTCGGCAGCCAATCTGGCGCGCCAAGAGCTGCAACGGATGCAGTAATGCGGATTTATCCTTCGTATAAACATGCGGATACTTGACTGGGAAGTGGGCTCACAAATTTCTCTTTGAAAATTGTCTGAAATTGCGTATCATCTGCCGCCCTGACGGGTCGTTAGCTCAGTGGTAGAGCAGTTGGCTTTTAACCAATTGGTCGCAGGTTCGAATCCCGCACGACCCACCATTTCCTTTCAGTACTGCAAGGGTGCTTTGCATGCGCAGGCAACACTTGATAAGGTTGCGCCTCCGCTGCTTTTGGGAATTGCATAACGATGACACAGATTGCTGAACGCATTTTGGTTCAAGCACACCTCGCGGCTAAACAGATCAAGCCGTTGACCGCCGAACAACAAGCTACTTATTTTGAACAGATCGCTGCTGAACTCAAGCAACGCGATGCGGTTCTGGTTGCCCATTACTATTGTGATCCGGTAATTCAGGAGTTGGCCGAGAAAACCGGTGGTTGTGTGGCTGACTCGCTGGAAATGGCACGCTTCGGGCGTAACCATCCGGCACAAACCTTGGTGGTGGCCGGTGTCCGCTTTATGGGCGAGACGGCAAAAATCCTCAGTCCGGAAAAGCGTGTACTGATGCCGACGCTGGAAGCGACCTGTTCGCTGGACCTGGGCTGTCCGGTGCAAGAGTTTTCTGCGTTTTGTGATCAGCACCCCGAGCGTACCGTGGTGGTGTATGCCAATACCTCGGCGGCAGTCAAAGCGCGTGCCGACTGGGTGGTAACATCCAGCTGTGCGCTGGAAATTGTCGAAACCCTGATGGATAACGGTGAGAAAATCATCTGGGGACCGGACAAGCATCTGGGCCGCTATATCCAGCGTGAAACCGGTGCCGACATGCTGCTTTGGGACGGGGCCTGTATTGTCCACGAAGAATTTAAAACCCAGCAACTGGAGGACATGAAAGCCCTCTATCCGGATGCTGCGGTACTGGTACACCCGGAATCACCTGAGCCAGTTATCGAACTGGCCGATGTAGTTGGTTCAACCAGTCAGCTGATTAAAGCATCGCAAGAAATGGATCAGCAGTCTTTTATTGTTGCTACTGATAAAGGCATTTTCTACAAGATGCAGCAGCTGAGTCCAAACAAGACATTCATTGAAGCGCCAACAGCAGGCGAGGGAGCCAGCTGTCGCAGTTGTGCCAGCTGTCCGTGGATGGCGATGAATACGCTGGAAACGCTGTTACACAGCTTGCAGACCGCTAGCAATGAAGTGATTGTGGATCCGGCGCTGGTGCCTAAGGCGGTCAAACCGCTGCAGCGTATGCTGGATTTCACGAGTGAAGCCAGACTGGTGGTTACCGGTAACGCCTGATTGGAACATGTTTGAAAAAGGCCCGCTTGTTATCAGCAAGCGGGCCTTTTTTGTGTGCGACTTTGGCGTATCTGCCAAATGTCGGGGATTAGCGTAGTTGTGGAACCTGTTGCAAACCGGTCCGGATGGCTAGATGTTCGGCTACGCTGGCACCAAAGCGTTTGGCAAACCGGTCCAGCGGCGAGTCTTCAACGGTAAAGTCGACCAGGGTGGTTTCGCCAATCACTTCGCGGGCAACCATGCTGGTGCTGCCCAGCGCATCAATCAGGCCAAGCTCCATGGCCTGCTCGCCAGACCAGATCAGACCGGAAAACAGCTCGGGGTGCTGATCTGCTTTTAGGCGTTCGCCGCGACCTTGTTTGACGCTCTCAATAAACTGTTGATGAGTTGTAGCCAGAACTGACTGCCAGAACTCGGTTTCGCTTTCTTTTTGCGGCTGGAATGGGTCAAGAAAAGCCTTGTGTTCGCCCGAGGTATAAACGCGACGCTCAATACCCAGCTTTTCCATGGTGTCTACAAAGCCAAAGCTGGCTGCTGTGACGCCAATCGAGCCAACCAGACTGGCCTTGTCGGCGTAAATGCGGTCGGCAGCACTGGCAATGTAGTAAGCGCCGGAAGCACCCAGATCGGTAATCACCGCATGCACCGGAATGGCCGGATACAGCAGGCGCAGGCGCTTGATTTCATCATAGATATAGCCGGACTGAACCGGGCTGCCACCGGGGCTGTTGATGCGCAGGATTACGCCGCGTGTGCCGTTGTCTTCAAAGGCGTTGCGTAGCGCTGTGACAATTTTGTCGGCACTGGCATTTTGCTGGTCGGCAATCATGCCGCGCACTTCAATCAGGGCGGTGTGTGAGCCGCTGTGTTTTTTCAGGTCGGACTTGAAGACCGAGCCGAACAGAAAAATCGCGCCAAACAGGTAGAGAAAGGTCAGTGATTTGAAAAATATTCCCCAGCGACGGCTACGACGCTGTTCTTGTACGCCAGCCAGTACGGCCTTTTCCAGCAGTTTCCAGGCTTTGTCATCTGCAGGGCGGGCGTTTTGGGGCGAAGCTGGAGCGGCTTGTGGCGCGTCAGGGTTTTCTTTCCAGGGGTCGGTCATGGGGTTTCCTTGGCAGGAGTCTCAGGTGATATGTGTGTCCGTGGCAAGTGTGCCATGAAGCATTAGCGGGTCGCCAGCCAGTTGTCCAGCTGGGTAAAGTTGTCGATGGCAAGCACCGGTTGCTCTAACAGCAGGACATCCAGTGGCTGTGCGCCGTAGCTGACCGCTACCGGTGCAATGCCAGCGTGATTGGCCATTTGCAGGTCAAAGGGCGAGTCGCCCACCATGATGGCTTGTGTGGCTGGCTGGCGACAGTGTTGCAGGATTTCATGCAGCATCAGTGGATCCGGCTTGCTGAGGGTTTCGTCAGCGCAGCGGGTAATGTCGAAAAAACTCTGCATGTTGTGGCCTGTCAGGACACGGTCCAGCCCTTTGCGACTTTTACCGGTCGCAACAGCCAGCTGATAACCAGAACTACGGAAGTTGTCGAGCGCATCGCGCACACCAGGATAGAAGGGCGAGGGCTCTTGCTCCAAGGCCAGATAATGTGTGCTGTAGGCTTGGCGAAACGGCTCGCATAAGTTTGCCAGTTCGGGCTGGGGATAGAGCTGAAAAAAGGCGTGCTCCAGTGACAGGCCAATAATGGCGTGGATGTCGGCATCGGCCAGCTGTGGGATGTGGCAGGTTTTGGCAGCGTGGTGCATCGAGGCAACAATGCGCTCAAGGGAGTCAACCAGCGTGCCGTCCCAGTCAAATACCAGCAGGCGAATCTTGTTACTCACTTAGTTTCTCCAAAGTACGGGTCCATGTTTCGTCAGGCTCGGCGTGCAGCTCAAGGGTCTGCTTGCCTTCCAGCGGGATGCGCAGGTAGTTGGCATGTAAAAACAGCCGCTTGCCGCCCAGTTCGCGGATTTTCTTGCTGAAATCATCGTCACCATATTTGCTGTCGCCAGCGATGGGGTGGCCGGCATAGCGGGCATGTACACGGATTTGGTGTGTACGGCCGGTAATCGGACTGGCTTTGATCAGTGTGGCAAAGTCGCCAAAGCGTTGCAGCACGCCAAACCGGGTCAGCGATTCTTTGCCTTCCGGGTTGACTTCAACCATACGCTCGCCCGAGCGCAGGTTGCTGCGCTGCAGCGGGGCGTTGACCTGTTTACGGCTGGTTGGCCAGTTACCGGCAACCAGTGCGATGTAGCCTTTGTCGATACTGCCGTCACGCAGGGCAGCGTGCAGACGGCGCAGTTGACTGCGCTTCTTCGCCAGCATCAACAGGCCGGATGTATCCCGGTCCAGGCGGTGAACCAGTTCCAGCTCTTTGCATTGGGGGCGTAGCTGACGGAAGGCTTCAATAATGCCAAACTGCAGGCCGCTGCCGCCGTGTACCGCAATACCGGCAGGCTTGTTGACCACCAGCATCTGGTTGTTCTCAAAGACGATGGCGGCTTCCAGGCGCTCCAGCAGGCCCTGTGCAACAACCGGCGGGCTGTCGGGTGGGGGCAGGCGCAATGGTGGAATACGGATCACATCGCCAGCCTGCAAGCGATAGTCAGGCTTGATGCGACCTTTGTTGACGCGAACCTCACCTTTACGCAGGATGCGGTACACCAGTGTTTTTGGCGTACCTTTTAGGTGGGTAATCAAAAAGTTGTCGATGCGCTGACCGGCATAGCCGTCGCTGACCTCGACAAACTCGACCGGGGCCGGGGCAGAACTGACAGAATTACTCATTTGTAGACGAAGACCGCTAGCAGGTAATTGAAGCGCGGGCAGCTTGCTGCTATATTCTCGCTGCTGCGCTTTGCAGTCGGGTAATTTAGCAGGTGCACATACTTTATTCTAATTATTCAGTGCACAAGCCCGGAAAATGTTCTAAAGGCAACGACCGCCTGCCGGCAGCAGTGAATTTGCTGCGGGTGCAAGAGTCGATAACACTGTACGTCGCAAGCAGCGCAGGGTGACGAGAATCCATTCCGCTCCTGCCCGCTTCCGGCATGTAATAAACCCGCTCATGAAAAAGAGCGGCACCCGATCAACCAAGGATACAAGGCGCTGACCGGAAGTACCGGCAGGCAGAATCTGTAGCAGCACTGTCATTCAGTGGGTGGCCGACGCCTGTCATGCAGACAGCCGCCACCGAACTTGCCGGATTGTGCCGCAGGTATCAGGGCAGCGCCAAAATGTGTAGGGTGGAGACGTACCGTATCCCGGCGGATACAGCCCGTGATCAACAAAGGGCATTGGTTATGCAGGCCGGAGCGGATTCCTCCTCCTTAGTAGTTTGTTCAGTTGGCAGCCAACATCAGTAGTTCGGTTGGGCCAAGGTTCTGGCAGGCAGAGAATGCCGCCGGTCTGGACAGATATGATGCCGCGCTACAGGCCAGAAGCCAGTGTAGCCGGAGACGCTGTCGCACGGGGCAAACAGGCCCTTGTTGCTGGACACGACCGGAATATTCCGGTTGCGCGCACCCAACACAATCTGGAAGGGGTCGTGTGCCAATGCTTTTCCGTGACACGGAATGTACTGGTACCCCATGAAAAGAATGCTGATTAACGCAACCCAGCCCGAAGAGTTGCGTGTTGCACTGGTTGACGGCCAGCGCCTGTTTGATATTGATATCGAGTCCGGCGCGCGTGAACAAAAGAAGTCCAATATCTACAAGGGCCGCATCACCCGTATCGAGCCCAGCCTTGAAGCCGCTTTCGTTGACTTCGGCTCCGATCGCCACGGTTTCCTGCCATTGAAAGAAATTTCCCGCGAATATTTCAACAAGCCGGTTGAAGGCGGGCGTGTCAACATCAAGGACGTGCTCAACGAAGGCCAGGAAGTCATTGTGCAGGTTGATAAAGAAGAGCGTGGCAACAAGGGCGCAGCCCTGACCACCTTTATCAGCCTGGCAGGCCGTTACATGGTGCTGATGCCGAACAACCCGCGTGCTGGTGGTATTTCCCGCCGCATTGAGGGCGAAGAGCGACAGGAACTGCGTGAAGCGCTCAGTGGTTTGAACGCTCCCGCCGACATGGGCCTAATCGTGCGTACCGCCGGACTGGGCCGCAGCACTGAAGAGCTGCAGTGGGACCTGGATTACCTGGTACAGCTATGGACCGCGATCAAGGATGCCGCACAGGGTCGTCAGGCTCCGTTTCTGATTTATCAGGAAAGTAACGTCATAATCCGCGCCATTCGTGACTATTTGCGTCAGGATATCGGCGAAGTGCTGATTGACAGTCATGATGCCTATGACGAGGCGCTGGCGTTTATTCAGCAGGTAATGCCGCAATATGCGAGCAAGGTCAAGCTGTATCAGGATCCGGTGCCGCTGTTTAACCGCTTCCAGATCGAAAGCCAGATTGAAACCGCCTTTCAGCGTGAAGTGAAACTGCCTTCCGGTGGTGCGCTGGTGATTGATCCGACCGAAGCACTGGTCTCAATTGACATTAACTCCGCTCGTGCCACTCGTGGCAGCGACATTGAAGAAACCGCATTGCAAACCAACCTGGAAGCAGCGGAAGAAATCGCCCGTCAGTTGCGTTTGCGCGACATTGGCGGTCTGATTGTGATCGACTTTATCGATATGACGCCGGTAAAAAACCAGCGTGCAGTCGAAGATCGCATGCGCGAGTGTCTGGAAGCAGACCGTGCTCGCGTGCAGATTGGCCGTATTTCCCGCTTTGGTTTGCTGGAAATGTCGCGTCAGCGTTTGCGCCCGTCTCTGGGTGAAACCAGCGGTATGGTGTGCCCACGCTGTAATGGGCAGGGTGTGATTCGTGACATTGAGTCCATTTCCCTGGCAATTCTGCGCCTGATTGAAGAAGAAGCGCTGAAAGACCGTACTGCTGAGGTACGTGCCCGCGTTCCTTTGCAGGTAGCCGCATTCTTGCTCAACGAAAAGCGCAACGCGATTACCAAAATCGAGCTGCGTACCCGCGTGCGTATCTTCATCCTGCCGGATGACCATCTGGAAACACCACACTTTGATGTCCAGCGTCTGCGTGAAGACAGCCCGGAAGCACAATCCGGCTTGTCCAGCTATGAAATGGCTGCCGAAGAAGTGGATGAAGGTCAGGTCACTGCCACCGCCACGCGCGCGCTGGTCAGGGAAGAAGCGGCGGTGAAGACGTCGGCCCGTGACCGTGGTCCGGTTGCCCAGGCAACGGCAACGGCAGAAAATGTTCCGGCGGTTGCGGACAAGGGCCTGCTGAAAGGCCTGGTCAAGTCGCTGGTCGGCTTGTTTGCCAATGCTGAAAAAGAAGTAGAGCCGGAAACCAAGCCGGCACGGACTGACAACAAGCGCAGCGAGCGTAATGAGCGCAGCAATAATCGTCAGAACGGTCGCCGTCGTGATAACAACCGTGGCAGCAACGCTGAGCGAGATAATGGTGGGCGTAATCGCGATGATGAGCGCAAAGGCCGTGAAGAGCGCAAGCCCCAGACAGAACGTCGTGAGCGGCCACAGCAGGAAGCACGACCTGTTGATAATGAAAGGGCTGCTGCAGGTAATCCGCGCCGCAACCCCAACACGCCGCGCAATCAGGAAAACAAACAGCGCGAGGATGATAACCAGGTACGCAATAATCGTCGTCAGCGTCCGCAGGATGATGCCGAGCTGAAACAACAGCATGAAGCAGAAGCTGCTGATGTGCGTGAAGTTGATACTGTTGCCGAGCAGCAGGAAGCTGGTACTGAGGAAGAGCGCCCGCGTCGCCGCTCCCGTGGCCAGCGCCGTCGTCCAGCTGCCCGTCGTGAGCGCCAGATTGAGCAGGTCGAAGGCAGTGAAAACACTGAAAACACTGAAGCACAATCGCAGACTGACACCGCTGAACCTCAACAGCAGGAGCGCAAGCAGCCTGTAGTCGAGCAGGTTCCGGCAGCAGTTGCTGCAAGTGCAGTAGCGGTACAGGCGTTTGATCCCGCAGCTGGTGCAGCGGCAGAAGCCCCGGCGTTGCAGCTGCAAGAGCCGGAGCGACTGATGCAAATCAGTGAGCCGCAAACACCTGTTGTGGCTGCAGAGCCTGTAGTAGCGGAGCCGAAGCAGAAAGCAGTTGCGCCGGTTGTTGTAGAGCAGGCAGCTCCTGCGGCTGAAGCGGACACGCCTGTTGAGCCGCAACAGCAGGCAGAGCAGGTACAGCCCGAAGTGATGAGTGAGCCGGTTGCCGAACCACGCATGCATGGACGTGCTGCCAACGACCCGCGTGAGCGTCGCCGTCGTGAGCGTCTGGCTCGCGAGCAGGCTGAAGCAGAAGCGGCCCGTAAAGCTGAAGCCGAAGCACAACAGCCAGTTGTTGCCGCGCCAGAAGCTGAACCTGCCACACAGGTTGAGCCTGTTGAGCAGCTACCTGTAGCAGAAGCCACTCCGGTGGTTGAACAGGCCGAAGCAAAGCCTGTGGTTGCTGCTGAAGAAGCTCAAGCTGAGGCGGTAATTGAGAAAGAAGAACAGCAACAGCAATAAGTGTTGTTTGTCAGTCCGTGCTGAGTCTGCATGATTTGGCACGGACATGTCAGAACCAAACCCGGTGACTGCCACAGTCCCGGGTTTTTTATTGGCTTTAGTCTAAGTCAGCCCTGGCCACCAGGTGTGGGCGGGTAACGGCAGACGCACTGGCGAAGAATTGTACGTTCAGTGGCTTTACTGATTGCTTGTGGGTGGCGAACAGCAGGATGTACTGCAAAGAGGTGCGGGTGGAGAGGGCAACTCTGGCCGACATGGGGCA